>DATKAT010000023.1:0-4723 GCA_035514675.1 Acidobacteriota bacterium
CGGAATCGCGCGAAAGCTGTCCTCCAGATGAGCGTCGTGGCAATCGATGCACCTCATGGCGCCCTGCAGCACGGGATGATGGAACGGCTTTTTGAATTCCGCCGCCGCCAGTCCGTGGCAATCCGCGCACAGAAGATTGGCATCCTGCTTCAGGAGGCCTAAGGCGGCGAATCGTTCCGGATGGATGCGGTGGCAACTGATGCAGGCGAGGTCGGCTCTGCCGTGAGTCGACTGCGGAAAGGCCCCCAGGTGCACGGATTCCGAATGGCAGGTCAGGCAATCGCGGACCACCTCGCTGGGTGAAGCGGCTGCGGGCTTCAGAGGTTCGTCTCCTCCGGATTCGAAGTGCAATCCCCCCGGCCCGTGGCAGTCTTCGCATTCGGCTGCGGCATGGGGCGAACGAAGAAAGCCAGGGGAGACCGTATGGCAGACCAAGCACATGTCCTTGCCGATTCGCTCCGGTTCGGGCGACTCCTGCCGGGCGCCGGCGCCGCTGAAGGCGCTGACCGCAAAGCACACGGCCGCGATTAAGCCGGCCCATTTCAGCGCCGGGCGCCGGTCTGCGTCAGCCCGCATTTCTAAAACGCCTCCTGCGGGATCTCGGAGGCTCGCGCGAGCTGGATGGGACGGGCGTCGCGCCATTGCCTGGCGTCGCGCCCTGGAGCATCTTTCTCCACCGATCCGTTCAAGAACTGCAGGCTACCGGGCATGAACTCTGGTCACCGAGAATTCCCTGTCGCTGGCGTGACAAGAAGCACAGGCCTCCCCGAAGGGAGCGATATTGACGAAAGCGTGCGCGGCCGCTCCCAGCGTGTCATGGCACCCCAGACAGGCTGCGGAATTGGGAGGGATTGGGCTGAAGAACTCATGCGGCTCGATGGTCGCTACGATTCCCGCCGAGGGTACGTTGTAGGTGTCTCCTTCGTGACATTTCGCGCAATTCCGGAGGTCTCCCGGGAAGAGGAGATCGTTGTAGTTGTGGGCCACGTTTCCGAAGCCGAAAACGGTGTAGTCCTCGGTCAAATCCTCGCCCGTGTGGATTCGGTGCACCAAGAACTTGAAGTCGATGCTGCGCGGCGGCGCCTGATCGGCGGGTCTGCGGAACGAATCGTCCGCCTCCGGAAAATGGCAGATGACGCAGTATTCAGGGTTGCGCCGCTGCCCCCCGTGTAAAACCAGATCCTCGTGGCAGGAGTTGCAGTTCATGTCAGAGACGATCTGGCGGCGCGGTTCAGGCTCGGAACCGTCCAGACTGAAGTAGAAGAGCGGATTGGGCGACGCTTCGCGCACAGTCATTTCCTTTGTGGTTCCGGGATTCAGGACGGCGTTGCGCCAGCCTTCGGCCGCCACTACGAAGCTGCCGGCCATGTCTTCCGGCACGGCGTTGTCAAACGTGAATGAATAGGCGTCGTCTCCGACCGGAGTGGCTCGGGCCAGCGCCGCTTCGCTGCGCCGGAACCTGTAATCGGATGTGGGGCCGGACAGCACCATCGACAGAGAATTCAAGGTAGAAATCGGAGAAAAATTTCCTTCATCATCCCGAATCGTAAACAAAACGGTGGGGCGATCGCCGGGGGCGCCGTTCTGGACGTCGAGGATTTCGATGTTGAGGCCCGCCAGTTGGGCGGATTTGGTGGGAATGGTATGGGCACCGAGGATCGAAGAGTCGAACTCGAGCTCGCCTTCCGGGAAGTGGCAATTGGCGCAGAACCGGTCTGAGATAACGGGACCCCCGACGTGGCCCTCGCCGGAAGCGAAGTCGACTTCGTCGTGGCAGGAGCCGCAGGCGGCTCTCGATGGGTTCAGCAGGTGCGCGAACTCCTGAACCGCCGGCGCCGAATGGCAAGAGTCGCAATTACGGATATCCTGCGGAAACGCCACATCTGAAAAATCGAAAACATTGCCGCCGAAACCGATGATCTGGTATGGGGTTCCGGCCTGCACGCTGGGCAGATCCTCCCCCCGGTGAATTCTGTGCACCATCACTCTGAAGTCCACATCGGCGCCCGTATCAGGGTCGATGACGCCGGCGGTGTGGCACATGACGCAAAGCTGGACTTCCTGTCGGAACACCCCGTGAGCGTGCATCGGGTCGTGACAGGCGTTGCACGATTCGGTGGCGACGACGTCCCGGATTCTGGAAATGGGTTCCCCGCTAGGAACGAAGTGAGTCACTTCGTTGGCGATCTGAAATCCGAGACCGAACTCCCCCAGGTCGCGATCCGCGAAGATTCCGACCGAGTGCGTCGCGCTGGGGTCGAATCCTTCCGGGAATCTGGCGCCGAACGTATACAAATAGACGCCGTCATCGACGCGGGCGAAGGACCCGCCGGTGTCGGTCACCGGCTGAATGGCCGTCACGCCCGTAATCGGGCTTGTGACGGCGCGGTTGATATAAGAAACGTACTGTTCGCCGTCATTGGGGATGGTTCCAAGGACGAAGCGCACCCGAACCGGGCCGGGAGTGAAGACGCCGTCCAGATCGAGCGGCAGGCCCCGGTTGTCGGTGATTTTAAAAAGGACGGATACAGTGCGGTCAGGAGCCACACTCACTTCCTGCACTTCCAGTTCAAGCCCCGGTCGAACAAAAGCGATCTGCTGGCTCGACAGGTAGAAGCGCATGTCGAAAACTGAGTATTCGAACTCATCCAGCGCGGCCGCCGCCAATCCGGCCAGGCCCGCCGCCGTCACAGCCGCCAGGAGGACCCATCTTCTGATTCCCCTTCGCTTCATCCTTTTCCTTCCCCTTCCAGTCGCTCGCATCCGCAACCCCTTTGTGCCGCGGCAGGGTGTAGGTGATCCCGAATCAGTTCATCTGACCGGAGGCGAACGACCCAAACCCCATCCGTTCTGGAATCCATTACGGTCGGGCGCGTTCTGAAGTGTGCGTGCCCTATTTAAAACTTGCCGACGCCGCGGTCGGATCCGCCGGTCAGTCCAGTTTCCCAGACAAGGTCAGCGTGTATTCCGAAACCGCCTTCAACTCCTCCTCGTTCAACTTGCCCTTGTACTTGGGCATCTTGCCGATGCCGTCCTCGAGCATCTTGACGACCTCCGCCATCTCGGTACCCATTTTCCAGTCAGCTTCCAAAAGATCGGGAGTCTTCATCATCTTTCCGGCCCGCGTGTCGCCGCGGCCGTCGTCGCCATGGCAGCTTGCGCAATTTGCGTCGTAGACTTTCTTGCCGAGGCTGTCGTCGGTGGTGTAAATGGCCGCGCCCAAAACCAGGAATACGGAAAGGGCGCCAACCCATCCAAAAATCAGGGTCTTGGAATTGCCTTTTCTCATCATTATTCTCAATGTTAAACCATGAATTGTTAACTTGCTAGCCATCCACCTCTGGAATTTCCATCTCGATGATTTCTATGGCTTTTGTCGGAATTTCTAACGGAGGAAGGGGGGCAAGAGCCCCCCGGCCGATGGGGGCTTCCGTGGCTGATACGGCTCCAGAACCAAGGCGGCTCAGGAGCTCCAACGGATTTTGGGTCCACAATCAGTCTGATGGGAAGGAACCGGCGTTTGCGGGGATTTTCCCGCCCGGGCCGGGTGAAATCGCCCAGGTCGACGCCGGATGGATCGCTCCGATGACGCTGAATCGAAACCTTGACCGCCTGGCGCCGAAGTTGCATTGTTGACGCCGGAACAACGATGGGCCTGATTGTCATACACATCATTTCGATCGCCGCGGTTTTTGCCATTGGATTCTGGCTGGGACGTCGCAGCCGCTGAATTCTCAGTCCCTCAAACGAGGATCGGCAAAAGCAAAGGCGGCTTGCGATTGAACGGGAAGGACGCCATTTCCGCGGCCGCCTTTTCCATTGTCGTAAAAGGAGTCGCCTCAACGGTGATGATGAAAGGCAGGTTCGATTTGTCGGGCCAGGGCTTCTGCAGAACCGAATCGATGTTGATGTTTCGGGAAGCCAGGATTCTGGCCAGGGAGGCGATGATTCCCGGCTCGTCGCGAACCGTAAACCTCAAATAGAAGGGGAGGGCGTCGTCTGGATCGAGAGGCTGCTTGGCTCCTGCGGACTTCGCTCGTGCGCGTAGGGAAGCGGAGTTCCAGCTTCCGACCGGGGAGTCGGCGCTGACCGCCTGAAGAATGTCGGCCGCCACCGAAACTGCGGTGGGATCTCCTCCGGCGCCGGGGCCGCTGAAAAGAAACGAACCGCCACGTCGACCGACCGTTTCAACGGCGTTCAGGACGCCGGAAACGTGCGCCAGCGGCAGGCTGCGATTCACGACATACGGACTGACGCGCAGACGGACGCGACCGTCGGTCTTGCGCCCCGTCCCCAGCAGACGGATCGTGGAATCGAGTCGTTCCGCATACAGCAGGTCGACCAGATCGATCTCCTGGATTCCCTTGGTGGGAATGGATTCCGGCGAGATCCATTGCCCAAACGCAAGCGCCCCCAGAATCGCGAGCTTGTCGCGCGTGTCACGACCCGATAGGTCCATCTCCGGATTGGACTCGGCATAGCCCAGCGCTTGAGCCTCCCGGAGGGCGTCGGCCCGCTGAAGCCGATGTTCAGCCATTCCGCTCAGAATGAAATTGCAGGTGCCGTTGAGAATTCCCCGGACCTCTTCAATGGAGTCGACCGCCAGAGACTGCTGCAGGATGCGGACGATGGGAATGCCCCCGGCAACGGCCGCTTCAAATCCAAAGAAGGCTCCGGATCGAAAAGCCAGATCGATGTAATCGGGACCGTGCTCCGCCACCAG
>DATKAT010000024.1:0-4754 GCA_035514675.1 Acidobacteriota bacterium
GTCGTTCCTTTTCTCGAAAACGTCCTGCGCGGGAGAAGCGTTCCTCGCGCTCGCCTGCTGGAAGTGGCGCGCCATTACGAGAAGTTCGGCGGAGTCAGCCCCCTGAACGAACAGAATCGTCGTCTGATTGCGGCCTTGAAAAAGGAGCTGCACGACTTCGGTCTGCCGCTGCCCATCTATTTCGGCAACCGGAATTGGCGGCCGTTCCTGTCCGAAGCGGTTCGTCAGATGAAGGAGGACGGCGTCGAGAAGGCGCTGGCTTTCGTTACGTCGGCTTACAGTTCCTACTCGGGGTGTCGGCAGTACCGCGAAGATATCGAACGGGCCAGGCGGGAGGTCGGACCGGGAGCGCCGCAGATCGACAAATTAAGGGTTTTCTTCAATCACCCCGGCTTCGTCGAACCGAACATCGAGGCGGTCGAGTCGGCCTATCTGCGGATTCCAATTGAACGACGGGAGTCCGCTCCGCTCTTGTTCTGCGCCCACAGTCTGCCCGTCGCGATGGCCGACGGCTGCCGTTACGAGCGGCAATTGCGGGAAACCTGCAAGCTGGTGGCCGGCCGCGCGGATCGGGGGAACTGGACCCTGGTCTTTCAGAGTCGGAGCGGATCTCCGGAACAGCCTTGGCTGGAGCCGGACATCGTGGATGTTCTGAAGGAATTGGGCTCCGCCGGGACGACGCATGCGGTGGTCAGCCCCATCGGGTTCACTTCCGATCATATGGAGATTCTGTTCGATCTGGACGACGAAGCCGCCGAAACGGCGGCCCGCTGCGGGATTCGCTTGATTCGCGCTGCAACCGCCGGGACCCATCCGCGCTTTGTTAGAATGATTCGGCAGTTGATCGAGGAGCGACTGGATCCTTCCTCTCCGAGGCTGGCAGTGGGCTCGATGGGGCCTGCTCCGGATGCGTGTGCTCCCAACTGCTGCCCGCGAAGCTGAAGGGAACGAGGGAGGAGGCGACGATTCGCAAAAATCCGCTGCCGCGCGGTTCCGTAAACCAAGAGAGGCTGTAGAGGTCTGATGGCGACTGAAATGGCGCCCGAACCGAGAATTCATCTGCAGAGGATGACGGATCGGGAGATTGATGCGATTGCAGCAGTGGAAAAGGTGTGCTTTTCAACCCCTTGGAGCCGCCGCAGCTTTTCATTGGCCGTCGCCGACCCTGCCGCCTGCAACTACGTACTGTTCTGGGATCAGAGGTTGGCCGGCTATGTGGTCACGTTCAGACGAGCGGAAGCTTTCCTGATTGCGAACCTGGCCGTGGCCCCTGAGTTCCGGCGCCGCGGAGTCGCCCGAATCTTGTTGCGTAAAGCGATGGAGAAGGGGGAGCGCATGGGCGCCTCCTTCGCCGTATTGGATGTACGCGAATCAAACCGCGAGGCGATCGCCCTGTACAGGTCTTTCGGGTTCAGGCCGGTGGAACGGAGGAAGGATTATTATGCGCTGCCACGGGAAGACGCCGTCGTGATGGGGCGATTCCTGGGTCAGGAAGAGACCTGAGTGCTGCGTGCTGGGTGCTGGCGTCTTAGGGAAACTTTGAAACTGAAATCTGGACGGATTCGTAAAAATTCAGCGGAGCACGGAAGTGCACTCTATTAGGATGTTCTGCCTGACTTCCGGTTACACAACGTAACGCACTCGGGTTTCCAGGTTTGGAGTTTTTACGACTCCGCCAATCATGAAACGCGAAGCGTCGAGTCCGATCACTTGCGTTTCAGGACGGCGAGATGGTCGCGATATCGGGAGCGGACGGCGATGAAGTCGCTGTGTTCGAGCTTCAGTTCGCTGGCGATCTGGCGAATCTCGCGGTCTTCCAGCGTCGAGATCAGCTTGTCGGACGCGGAGACGGCGAAGAGGCAGTCCAGCAGAAGCAACTTCTGCTGCCGGCTCGCGATCCTGCGGAATTCGCGGGTCACCAGAAAGTTCTCGACGTGGCCGAAGAGCTGATTCTGTCGTTTTGCAATTTCGACGACCAGCGCCGCCTGCTCGTGTGGTAAATCGCCTTTCTTCATGACGATTTTCTCCATGGCGTCGGTCTCCTCCGGAGTGACTTTCATGTCCGCATGCGCCACGCGCCCGAGAAGGTAGGCGAAGGCGGCCAGATAACGCGCCTTTTCCGGGTCCAACTGGTCCAGTTCTTTGGAGATGCGGCGAAGGCTTTCCACGCCTGCCCGCTCTTCGTTCTGTTGGGAAGGACCCGTCAGCCCCAGAAACCTCAATAGAGACATTTACTCACCGTCGACGCGAAGATACATGAAGGGAGGAATCGTCAAGGCTAGCACGTCGTCGCCTCCCGACGCCTCGCGGGCCATGTCCAATGCCTTTCTCAAACTCGGCGCCCACTCGACGCCCAGACGTCGCGCAATGTCCGGGTCCCGCGGGCCCACGAGAATGACCTTGGAAAGATACCGGAGCGGAAACGTCGCCCAATACCACACGGTAAAAGGGTGAAATCCGTGGTGCGCGTAGTGATTCCGATATCGGTCAACCAGTTCCGGGTCTTTCGCGAACCGATCCTGAAACAGCTCCTGCATCTGAAATGGATCCGAGGTGACCGGCAGGACCTCATCCCAGAATTTTCGATAGGCGGCGTGATACTGTTCGTGAAAAACCTCCAGCACCGGGTTCAGGATGATGACGACGCCGCCTTTTTTTACAAAGGGACGGTTGTAAAACCAGTTGAAGACGTACCCCAGTACATCGCTGACCACAAGGATCGGATTGACGCGAGCCCCGACTGAATAGGGGCTCAGGTCGGCCAATCCGAAGACCAAGGTGTCGTATTGACGGGGAACCCGCACTTCGAGCTGCTTTCTGAGGACCTCCAGGGTCCTCGGATGGACGGCGTCGATGGGGCCGGCGTTGATCTCGATCGGACTGTAATCGCTGCGGATGGACCGGAAGATTCTCCGCCGAATCGGTTCCGGAAAGAGCTTCATCGCCGCAGGGCTCATCGCCCGCAGGGCGCTCTCCAACCCGTTGCAGTCGTTCCGAGCCTTGGACAGAAACCTCATATGGGCAGGATAGGTTGCGCTGTTCATGGCCGCTTCCAACAACAGAACGCGACAGCGCTTCAAGATTACGCGGCTGATCCGCTCGATGGAGGCGTGCATATGCGAGCCGTCCGGCTGCATGACGTGCGGATCCTTTTCGGTCATCTGGGGAGCGTGATGCCGGGACAGGCTGTTGTAAGTTCCGAATCCGACGGCCACCGACTTGTGACCTCCATTGAGCGGGATCTGAACGGTGTCGACGTAAATGACCAGATCCGATTCGATTACGGCGCGAGTCGTCTCCACCTCCTCGCCTTGCTCAGTCCGACCCAGCGAAACGATGTCATCCGGGTCTTCCGCATCGAAGTTCTTCAGCTGGGCCGGAAAGAATTCCGACATGATTCGTTTGCCCAGCATGTATTCCAGTTCGTGCGGCTTCATCTTCCGATGCAGGGCCACTGCGCACATCAGAAGGATGTTTTCCTTTTGAACCCCGTACGAATACAGCATCTCCAGGAGAGTCTCGATGGCGGTCTGTCGAAAGTCAGGTCGCTTCATCAGAGGGAAAGGCTGGCAATTGTCGTCAAAGGCGATCAAGATTCTGGAATGGCTGTTGACCAGATCTCGAAGGGACTCCATTCCGAGCGGATTCTCAAGAGCCCTTCTCACTGACGCCGCGATCGCCGATCGAGGGATGCCGGACATCGGAAGAGGCGGGTAGTAGATGTCGGATCCTTCGGGAAGCTTTGCGTGGAGCAGGTCGTTTCCAAAATAGGTCAGAAATTTCATCTCGCTCTTCAAACAGTTCCGTATTATGCATCAATTTTCAGGTTTGCCTAATTCGGCGGCGCAAAACCCCAATGGAAGAACGGCGGGAATGGGCCGAGGCTTTCAACCCGCCTGCGGAAGCGCGACAGGCGGTTTCCCGCGCCTTCGTTTTCGTTTATCGTGTCAACCATGACGTTTCAACCCGGTCTTCTGAACGGTCAGGTGGCCCTGGTCACCGGCGGAGGAACCGGCATCGGCGAGGCGATTTCGCTGGAACTGGCTCGACACGGGGCGGAAGTTGTGGTGGCCAGTCGAAACCCCGAGCACCACGCCGACGTGCTGGACCTGCTGCGCAGGGAAGGCCGCAATGGGACGGCCTTTGAGTGCGACGTCCGGGACCCGGAAGCTGTCTCAGCCGTGATCGCCGCCGTTTCCGATCGCTATCAGAGGCTCGATATCGTCGTAAACAACGCCGCCGGAAACTTTCTCTGTCGAGCTGAAGACTTGTCGCCAAACGGCTGGCGCACCGTCGTCGACATCGTTTTAAACGGCACTTTTCTGGTAAGCAGGGAGTCTTTCCGCCTGTTGAAGGAAAGCCGGGGCGCGATCGTCAACATCGGCGCCCCCTATGCGGAATCGGCGGCCCCGCTGGTGGCCCACTCGGGCGCCGCAAAGGCCGGGATCCTGAACCTGACCAGAACTCTGGCCGTCGAATGGGCCCGCTTTGGGATCCGGGTCAATACGGTCACACCAGGCCCCATCGCGGAGACCGAAGGCGTCCGAAGGCTGATCGGAAGCGATCAGGGCCGGCTGCGACTTCTGGACGCCATTCCACTCAACCGGCTGGGAAAGAAGGAGGAAGTCGCAGCGGCCGTTCTGTATCTGCTTTCTCCCGCGGCGGCTTACGTTACCGGACAGAACCTGGTTGTGGACGGCGGGCTGGGGCTGGTTCAGGGCCTTCGATTCGAACCGTCGGAAAGTCAGGAAAGA
>DATKAT010000025.1:0-4069 GCA_035514675.1 Acidobacteriota bacterium
TCGACGATCGCGGTCATCCCAAAGGGAACGACGCACATATTCTGGCGACAGGTGGAGAGCGGCGCCCGGCAGGCCGCGCGGGACCTGAACGTGCGGATGGAATGGAAAGGTCCGCTGAAGGAAAACGACCGGGCCATGCAGATCGCGCTGGTGGAGCAGTTTGTCAGCGAAGGCGTTTCCGGAATCGTTTTGGCGCCGCTGGATGACTCCGCTCTGTTGCGTCCGGTTCGGGCGGCCGCCGCCCGCGGGATCCCCGTCGTGATTTTCGATTCTGACTTGAAGGGCGAGGTCGGCAAGGACTTCGTCTCGTTTGTGGCCACTGACAACCTGAGGGGAGGAGAGCTGGCGGGGGAAGAGATGGTTCGACGCCTGAACGGAAAGGGCAAGGTGGTTCTGCTGCGCTACCAGGTTGGCTCGGCCAGCACCGCGAATCGCGAGCAAGGCTTCCTGAACGTGATCGAGCGCCATCCCGAAGTCGAGCTGATTTCGTCGAATCAATACGCGGGCGCGACCGCCGGCGAAGCGATCCAGAAAAGCGAGGAGATGCTGGACGTGATCCGCCAGGCCGACGGAGTCTTCTGTCCCAACGAATCGTCGACTTACGGAATGATGGTGACGCTTCGCAAACACGCTCTGGCCGATCGAGTCCAGTTCATCGGCTTTGACGCCTCGCCCGACCTGGTGCGGGCGCTCCGGCAGGGCGAAATCCGGGCGCTGGTGGTGCAGAATCCAAAGGGGATGGCCTATGCGGCTCTGGAGACCCTGGTTAGACATCAGCGCGGGGAAGAGACGCCTGCCAGAATCGACACCGGAGTCCATCTGCTGACGGCGGAAAACGTTGACGATCCGGAGTTTTCGGATCTCCTTGGAGAATAGATCCGCCGCACGCGGAACGTCGATCTCTCTTCCGAACGCATTTTCGTGCTTGCCGCTCGGGAAGGGGCTGACTTAGGGAAGGTGCGCGGCCGCAGGAGATAGCCAGACATGGAAGTTGCCGGTTCCCCCCGGACGCGTCTGACGATGACGGACATTTCGAAACGATTCGGCGCCACAGTCGCACTGGATCGGGTCGATTTTTCCGTGGCTCCGGGTCAGGTGCACGGATTGGTGGGCGAAAACGGAGCGGGCAAGAGCACGTTGATGAAGGCGCTTTCCGGCGCCGTCCGTCCCGACGAGGGCCGGATGTGGATCGACGGCCGTCTCCACCGACCTGAGTCCCCGCTGGACGGTCGTCGCGCCGGAGTGGCGATGATTTATCAGGAACTGTCCCTAGCTCCTCATCTGCCGGTCGAGGAAAACATTCTGCTGGGAGTCGAGCCGTTGCGGGGCCCCTTTCTCCGGAGAAGGGAAATGAGGAGGAGGGCCATTGAGGCGATGCAGCGGTTGGGAATCGGCCACGTCGACCCCTCGCTTCCGGTCCGCCGGCTGCAGCCGGCCGAACAGCAACTGGTCGAAGTCGCCCGCGCTCTGGTGGTCGGCGCCCGCCTGTTGGTGCTGGACGAGCCGACCAGCTCGCTATCGCAGTCGGATGTTCAGAAGCTGTTTCGGATGATCCGTTCTCTTCGAGACAGAGGACACTCCATCGTCTACATTTCCCACTTTCTGGAAGAGGTGCAGCAGGTTTGCGACCAGTACACCGTTCTGCGAGACGGAAAACTGGTCGAGTCGGGTCGAGTTCGCGACGTCACGGTCGATCTGTTGGCCGCGCGGATGGTCGGCAGATCGTTGACCAGCCTGTATCCCCGCTCGCAGCGACGACCCGCGGCGACGGTGCTGGAATTGTCCGAATGGACCAGCCGAATCGTCAGGCGCGCTCATCTGAAACTCCGTCGAGGCGAAGTTCTTGGAATCGCCGGACTGGTCGGCGCGGGCCGGACCGAACTGCTGCGCGGAATCTTCGGACTCGACCCGGTTCGCGAAGGGAAGATCCGAGTGGCGGCCTTCGAGGGGCCGGCCGATCCCCCCAGCCGCTGGAAGCAGGGTGTGGGAATGGTCAGTGAAAATCGCAAGGAAGAAGGCCTGGCGCTTGGACTGTCGGTCGCCGAGAACCTCACTCTGACGAAACTTTCCGAACTCGGGCCATTCGGGCTCGTGCTGGCCCGGCGTCAAAACCGCCGCGGCCGTGAATGGATCGAAAGGCTCGACATCCGCTGCCAGGGCCCGGAACAGCCGGCGCTTTTTCTTTCAGGGGGGAACCAGCAGAAAGTGGCCCTTGCCAGGCTCCTGTATCATGACGCGGACGTCCTGCTGCTGGACGAGCCCACCCGGGGCGTCGACATCGGGTCCAAGGCCGAGATCTATCGCCTCATCGATCGCCTCGCCGTCGGCGAGGCGGGAAAGCCCAGGGCGATTCTTATGGCTAGCAGCTACTTGCCGGAGCTTCTGGGCGTGTGCGATCGGATCGCGGTGATGTGCAGAGGGAGGCTGGTGGAGACCAGAGCGGCTGCCGACTGGACCGAGCACGAGATCATGTTGGCGGCGACCGGGAGCGCCGTGGTCTCATGAAGCCGGCCAAGCTTCAGCTCTGGTTGGACCGCTTCGGGCCGCTGCTCGGCCTGGCCTTCGTCCTGCTGCTGTTTTCAATCTCGCGCCCCGCTACTTTTCCAACTTGGAACAACTTTGAAATCATGCTCTTGCAGACGGCGGTGGTGGGCACGGCTGCGTTGGGAATGACCCTGATCATCATTTCCGGAGGGGTCGACCTTTCGGTGGGCTCCAACATCGCCCTCTGCACGGTAGCCGTCGCCTCGCTTCTTGACACGGGCTGGCCGCCCTTGGCCGCGGCTCTGGGAGGAATCGTCGTCGGCTCTCTGTGCGGACTGCTGATCGGCGGATTGATCACGCGATTCCGCCTGGCGCCGTTCATCGTGACATTGGGAATGTGGGGCGCCATCCGCGGGCTGGCCAAGGGACTGGCCGGAGAGCAGATGGTGTTCGCTCCTCCCACCTGGCTCAACGATCTGCTGACCAGCCTCGGGCCGGGGCAACGCTGGCTGCTGTTTCCTGCCGGCGTCTGGCTGACCATCGCGCTGGCGGCCGCAACGTTTGTGCTGCTGCGCTGGACCCGCTTCGGGAGGCACGTCTACGCCATCGGCTCCAATGAGGCGACGGCCCGCCTGTGCGGCGTCCGAGTGGAGCGGACGAAGGCGCTCGTTTACGTTCTGGGCGGCGGGTTCGCAGGGGTGGCCGGAGTGCTGCAATTCTCCTACCTGACGATGGGCGATCCCACGACCGCCATCGGAGCCGAACTGGACGTGATCGCCGCCGTCGTCATCGGCGGAGGCAGTTTGGCGGGAGGCCAGGGGTCGGTGGCCGGCTCGATGATCGGCGCACTGATTATGACGTTCGTGGCAAACGGCTGCACCAAACTTGGACTGGCCAACTGGGTCCAAGAGATCGTCACTGGCTCCATCATCATTCTGGCGGTGGCCCTGGACCGGGTGCGTCACCGCCGGCCGGAATGACTGCGTTCCGCGTTCCGCGTTCGATTTTGCGAGGATGGGAAGAATTCGCAATTGTCAAGGGCTGGACGGGAGATTTTCCTTGCAGAATTGCAGATTCCGATCCGTTGCGTGCAAAAGCGTAAGAGGCCTCCAGGCGAGAGGATGCACCAGCACCGTTGCAAGAGATGCCGCCAATGCATCAGCTTTCGAGAACGCGGAACGAAGAACGCAGAACGCCGAACGCCTTCGAACCGTGCCGCACCCTGGCGGGCGCTCTCGATTTAGGGAGCCACTCCTACCCAGCCCTGACGGACTGGGCTAAAGACTGGCGGCCTTGCGGCCTCATTTCGGCCCTCCGGCTCATAGAAAAGCGCTACGAAGAGCGCAGAACCCAGAACCCTCACACCTCCCTGGTCAGCACCGACTGATCGAGTTCGGCGACGAATAGGTTTCGGATGGCGTTCTCAATGATTTCGGAGCTGAGCCGGATCGGAGAATCCTGATACTTGCAGGCCGCCAGGGCGTGCTCGACGATGAACTTGGGATGAAACGCCGCTAGTTCCAACTGATATCGCGTGTAAAACATGAACAGAATCTCGTCCAGCAGATCTTCGGAAATGGTCAGG
>DATKAT010000026.1:0-3062 GCA_035514675.1 Acidobacteriota bacterium
TTTGAAGTTGTGACCGCTGAGAGCGGAGAAGAGGCGCTGCGATTGGTGGAAGCCCACCTCCCTTTACTGGTCATTTCGGCTATGAACCTTCCGGACCTGGATGGATATCAACTTTCCCAGCGAGCGCGGGAGACGCCCGAAATTGAAAACATCCCGTTCATGTTTGTTGTGCGCAAGGGGGAAATCCCGGATCAGTTGATCGGTCATCAGTCGTATGCGATCGACTACATTCAAAAGCCGATTCCGGTGACGGAGTTTGAAACGAGAGTTCGCTCCGTGCTTCGGTTCAGGGGACGCAAGGAGTCTTCTGGCACTTCAGGAGGTTTGCGGCAGGGGGCCGAAATCGATGCGTCTGATGCTGAATCCAAACAACAGGAGACGCGTCCGATCGACCCTGTTTCTCGCACTCTCGAGATCGATTCGGTGACGGATCTGCGGCGGGAATTGAAGCACTTGGAGATGCGTTATCCGGTGAAACACGCCTATCAGCAGGATCCCGCGCCCCTTCGAGGACAGGAGACGCCGACCGTCAGGCCCGTGGCACGCGCTCCCGAAGATCCGGCCGGATCCGATTCGCTGAAGGCTCGGGAAACAAGCCCTCCGGAGATCGAGCCGCAGGATTCGCCCCCGTTTTCCGAAGCTTCGGAAGAGGATGATCGGCCTGTCGAATCGCTGGCTGCCAAGGTCGCTCGGCGCGAATTGGAGACGCATCCCAGCCAATGGCCGGATCGGCTTCAAAGCGATGACACGCAGAACCCGCTGTACGCCGAAAGTGTGGCATTCGTTCTGTACAGTCTGCATAGCGTTCAAAATGGCCAAAGTCCACAAATCGAGTCGGGGCGCGAATTGGCCCAACGACTGGTGGAAGACCTGCAGACTGAATCAGCGCTCCTGTTGGAGGCCACCAACCGCGATCAGCCGTATTCGGTCTCGGCCCATAGCGTAAATGTGGCGATTCTCTCGATTCCCCTGTGCGCGGCTCTCGAATGTGAACGGGAACAGACCCTGAAAGTCGTGCTTGCCGGACTCCTGCATGAAGTCGGCGTGGCCTTTCTTCCCGAACGTTTGATGCACCTGCAGTCGAAAGTCTCGGAAACGGAACTGCGACTGCTGCGGTTCAGGGCGAAGATGAGCGCGCGGGTGTTGGAGCGCCTGGGTCCTCAGCATGAAGAACTGGCAGCCATCGTTGGACAGGTCTTCGAGAGAGTGGACGGGAGCGGACTCCCCTCCGGATTGAAGGGAGAGGAAATTCTTGAAGAAGCTAAGGTGCTGGGGCTGATCGATGTTTTCGAAGCCTGCATCCATCCGCGAAATCATCGAGCGGCGCTTTCCGGCTACGATACGCTTTTCGCTCTCACCACCGACCCCGCTCCCGCTTTCCCGGAGCGCTTGCTGAGAGGTCTGGTGCGTGCATTTTCGTTGTACCCCTACAACGAAATCGTGGTGTTGAACAGCGGGGAAGGGGGCAGGGTCGTCGAAATTAATCCGGAGTCGCTTTCGCGACCCGTGGTGCAGTTGTTGTCGGACGATTCCGGGCAGACGTTGGACGTGCCGACGATTCTCGATCTTGCGAGACACCCGTCTCGGTATGTAGCTCAGACGCTGGGCGCCCGGCTGGTTGAATGAGTTCTTGGTTCTTGGTTCGATTTTGCGGGGATGTGAAGATTTCGCATTTGTCAATTGCTGGACGGAAGTTTTGCCTGGAGGATTGCAGATTCCGATCCACTGCGTGCAAAAGCGTTTGAGCGCTCAAGGCGAAACGATCCACCAGCGTCGTTGCAAGATATGCCGCCAATGCTTCAGCTTTCGAGAACGCAGAACGACTTCGCACCGCGCCGCACCCTGACGGGCGCTCTCGGTGGTGGCGTGGAGATCCCCACTCAACCCTGACGGAATGGGCTAAAGACTGCCGGCCTCGCGGCCTGAACGCCGAACGCAGAACGACAAACGAAATACGCAGAACGCCGCCCATGCCTCCTGCTGACCGCTGCAGCGCGGTTGTCGGAGCGACGCGCCCGCTTCGGGCGCGTTGATTTGCGGCAATCCGCCTTCCAAACTTGCGAAGCGGGCTAGGCATCAACGGCCCCGCTGCGGGGCCCGTCGCTCCGACATCCGGCGGCCGCGCAGTTCAGGTTGCAAAAGGCCGTTCAACGCCACCTAGAACGAAGAACGAAGAACGCGGAACGAAAGATTAAGGACCGGGCTCGGAGGGGGAGATGAACCCGGTCCTGGGGTTGGATCTCTCAGTGTAAGGAGTTATTGATGATCCACTTCTCTTAGAGGCTCATATTTGAAAAAAGTTTCACGAGAATTTCAGATTGGCACGCCGCTCTCCGACGCCTCGCGACGGACCCGCGTGCAAAATCCGGGCTAAGAGCCGGCTTCGGGTGAAAGCACCCAGGGCGCTGGGCGAATTCGCCCGTTGAGGCCGTCAAATCGCTTTCCGCCGGGCAAGTTTCCGAATCTCGCCCATTGACCCGCCCTCCAAGGGAACTTATCCTGACAGCACGGCTGCGTTCTGACGCGCCTGGCATCGATGGAGAGTGATGGACGTCGCCCTGCATTGGACTGAATGCACGGGTGGCCCGAAACTTGCTGTGAGTGTTTGGAGCGGGAAAAATGAATTCGAGCGCCGGATGGAGAAATTTGGGAGTTCCGCTGTTCTTGGGGGCGATCCTGTTGGCAGTCGTTCCGGCATGGACGGCCGCCACTCCGGATGATGAGTCGGAGAAGGGCCGGTACCTGGCTAGGCAGGTGGCCATGTGCGTCGAGTGCCATTCGCCCCGGGACGCCCGCGGACGCCTGGTGCAAAGTCGTCTGTTTCAAGGCGCCCCAATTCCCGTGGAGGCGCTCGGTCAGTTCCCGCGATGGGCATTCCAGGCCCCGTCGATCGCCGGGCTTCCCGGATGGAGCGAAGGGGACGCCGTGTTCCTGCTGATGCATGGACGTCGCCCGGACGGCAAGGTTCCTCAAGCTCCAATGCCGAGCTATCGCATGAACGAAGAAGATGCGCGTGCCGTTGTCAGATTCCTCAAGTCGCTGGCGGAAAACTGACCGCAGGC
>DATKAT010000027.1:0-8378 GCA_035514675.1 Acidobacteriota bacterium
AAAAATGGCTGGTTTTACGTAAATAGCGAACCCGGCGAATTGGGCGAAATCTGCGCGGGACAATCCACCGTCAGAATAGATAAACGTTGACTTGGATTCCTGGGTTTGCATGCGTCAGCGTGTAAGTCAGAGGGGCGAAGCCCGCTTTCCTGCCCGTTCATTGGAATTTCACAGCGAAGATCTCAAGGGCGGGCTGGAATTTCGGTGGGACCCTTTTTTCCCAGAGGAGGAGGCTACGCGGTTCCGGAGGTTCGTTTTTCCTCCGCGGCTTGCATGATTTTTTGAATGCTATTTCGCAAGGTAAGTTTCGTCATGACCAGCTTGTAGCAGTTGTCAACGATCTGACTTCGCCCCTCTTCATCCTCCAGGCATCGGAGAATCAAATCAGAAAGGCTATCGGCAGGCCCGGCCATGTAATGAGTTCCAGCTTCGAAGTACGGACAGTGTGGCAGCAACCTCTCAGAAACGATGAGGGAACGATTGGGAGCGGCCAGTATGAATCGAGAAAAATTATCGTCATACCAGGTGCGAGTCAGGTTTAACGTGATTTTGGCCCGGTTTAAAAATTCGATTCGAGTCTCCCCGAAAATGAAGGGGCGTTCTTCGTTGTCGGCCATATATACTTTCAAGCCCCGATTCCGCAGCTGATCGCGCAATCGGTGGAGAATGGCGGATCGTCTCCGGGTGGCTTTTTTGCCCATCCAAAGGACGTCGATGTCTCGTTCCAGTTCCAGGTTTGCATACCATTTGGCCGTAACCCCCCAGGGAATGAACAAGGTGGGAAGCCCGTGCCGGCTTCGCAACTGGGAGTATATTTGAGACGTGTCACCCATGACATGGATCCAGCCCTTCCGGTAAGCGAAATACAGGTCGCCTACGTACCGAAACCGCAGCATGCGCGCCCTCAAGATGGCGAGAGCGAATCGATGAACCAGCGTCCGCAGCCGGTCGCTTCGAAGACGAAACAGCAGGAGGTCAGCCCGGGAGCGCTGGCTGCCAATCGTCCTGACGAAAAACCAAGGCAGTCGCGGGTCTGGAATCCCTTCCGTATTCCAATGCACGGATACCGGCCTATCGTTCGGAGCCAGGTGATCCAGCTGGGACAGGAACTCCAGAAGTTTTCCGTATGGCCCGAAAGTGAAGACGAAGGGAACGTCCGGCGGGATGGACTCGTAGGGACGCAGAAGCAAGGGCGTGTAGTTCAACCGATCGAGTTCATCGCCGATGACTTCGGCTATTCCGTCCGTCTCGTCCCACACTAAAAGGGCCACCAGGGCGCGACCGCTTTCGTTAGGCGCCACGATCCTCGTGTCGGCCTCCTGCAGCTGCGTGCGCGTACCGCGCGGTTCCCTTGCAGCCGCCATCGTCGCTGGATTGAAGGCATTGAAGGATCTCTCCAGAAATCGGCATTGCGACTTCAATTCACCGACGGGAGTCTTTCGGAAGGAAGGGAGCATTTTCAGCGCCGCCATCTAGATTCCGCTTTCCCCGCAGTCATTCGCGCGAATGTTAGCACAGTATATGCGTTCCTATCTGACCACTAGCCCGGAACTTGCACGCGGCTCCGTCGCGAGGCGTCGGAGAGCGGCTTGGATGCAAGACGCGCGACGAAGGCCCGCGCAGTCGTACTCGTGCAGTACGTCGAGCAGGCCGAGGAGCGGCAACGCAGCAGGCGCGCCGCCGTCGCGCAAGACTCTCTTGTCGCCTTGCCCCGACCGCAGATCCCTGTGGCGCGACCCGCGTGGACTTTTACCACGGGCTGGCAGGGCCCAAATCTGGGGAGACTCGCCTTGAAAATCTTAATGCTGGCCCCTCAGCCGTTTTTTCAACCCAGGGGCACTCCGTTGAGCGTGTTCCAACGTCTGCGGGCGCTGTCCACTTTGGGTCATGAGACCGATCTCGTAACCTACCACCTGGGAAGGGACGTCCGATTGCCTGGACTTCGAATTCATCGAATTCCGGCCGTGCCGCTTGTTGGTGAAGTGAGTATCGGCCCATCGTGGAGGAAGCTGCTGTTGGACGCGGTGGTTGTGCTTACGGCTTTCCGATTGATCCTGACCCGCAAATATGACTACATCCATTCACATGAAGAAGCTGCATTCGCCGCCATGTTGCTTTCGTTTCTGTTCGGCGTCCCGCATGTGTACGATATGCACTCCAGTCTGCCTCGGCAGCTGAAGAGCTTCAACTGTGGAAATTGGTTTCCGGTGATCCAGCTTTTTAAATTGTTGGAGAAACTCGCGATCAGAACCTGCCGGGTCGTGATCACGATCGACGGCAACCTCGAAAGGTACGTTCTGGACATCCACCCGGAGGCGCACGTCACCACAATTGAAAATCTGCCCCTGGATCCCGTCCAATGGGGAGTGAATCATGAGGATGTGCCGCGATTGAGACGCCGGTTGCAGCTTCAGGAGGCTCGACCGGTCGTTTACACCGGAACGCTTGAGCAGTATCAGGGGGTTGAGCTGGTGATGGAGAGCGCTCGGATTGTCGCATCCAAAGAGCCGAAGGCGCGGTTCCTGATGGTGGGAGGGACGGCCTCACAAGTTGCGTATTGGCGAAAAGCCGCGCAACGGATGAATCTGGAGAGTTGCGTCCAGTTTATCGGAACGGTGCCGCCCGAAGAGGCGCTGGCTTATCTGCAACTGGCCGATGTGCTGGTATCTCCGCGAACCAACGGCACGTCGGTGCCCCTGAAGATTTACACCTATCTATGCGCGGGCAAGGCGACGATCGCCACAAGGGTCGCCTCCCATCTGGAAGTGCTGGATTCAGAAATCGCCTATCTGGTCGAGCCGACCGGAAAAGCCCTGGCTGAGGGGATTCTGGCGCTTTTAGGCGACTCCTCGCTCTGTAAGGGACTGGGAGAGCGGGCTCGAGCGTTTGCAGAAAGACGATACCCTTACGCCGGCTATGTGGACAAGGTCAGGCGGGTCTATGATTCCCAGATCGCCGACGCCTGCGCCGCCCCACGCGTTGCGGGACCGGCGGAGTAGATCGGTCTCTATGTGCGGAATTTGCGGCGTCGTCACACTTGGAGGAGATCGAAGAGCCGAGCGAAGTTGGCTTTGGAACATGTGCGCAACACTCGGTCACCGAGGTCCGGATGACTGGGGCGCCTATTTCGACGATCGGGCCATGCTGGGCGTACGACGTCTCAGCGTCATCGATCCCGCCACCGGCCGCCAGCCGGTGAAGAATGAAGATGAGACCTTGCATCTGGTCTTCAACGGCGAGCTATACAATTACCGCGAACTTCGCGCTGAGCTGGAAAATCAGGGCCACCGATTCACGACGCAGAGTGATTCGGAGGTGGTGGTGCACGCGTATGAGGCATTCGGCGAGAAATGCCTCGACCGTTTCAGCGGGATGTTCGCTTTCGCCATTTGGGACGCCGTTCGGTCGCGGCTTTTCCTGGCGCGGGACCGGATAGGCATCAAGCCGCTCTATTATTGGACGGATCCGAATCAGATCGTTTTCGGCTCGGAGCTCAGCGCCCTGGTTCGACATCCGAAGGTTCCGCGAGAAATCGATCTGGCAGCGCTGGATCAATTCCTGACGGTTGAATACATTCCCTCGCCCCGCACCATTTTGCAGGGGGTGCGCAAGGTGCCGCCCGGGCACTGGCTTCGGTTCGACGGCAGCGGCGTTCAGCTGGCCAGCTATTGGGACGTCCCCCGGCGTCCTTTTTCGGGCGACAAGCACGAAGCAATGGAGACCTTGTCGGGACTTGTCGCCGACGCAGTCGATCAATGCCTGGTCAGCGACGTACCTTTGGGAGCTCTCTTGAGCGGCGGCGTCGATTCGAGCACGATCGTCGCTTTTATGAGTCGGGCTGTCGACCAGCCGGTTCGGACTTTCTCCATCGGATTTGACGAGCAGAGCTACGACGAACTACCGTTCGCCCGTCAAGTTTCCTCTCGATTCGGCACTCTTCATCAAGAGGAAGTCCTACGGCCGGACCTGGGCGCGATGGCCGAAGAACTGGTTCGACACCTGGACGAGCCCTTGGGCGACTTTTCAATCATTCCGACTTATCTGGTGTCCAAAATGGCCGGCCGTTCCGTCAAGGTTGCGCTTTCCGGAGACGGCGGGGACGAACTTTTCTGCGGATATGACGCCTACCTCGCTCAGCAGGCAGACGGCTACTATCGCTGGCTTCCCGCCATGGTCCGCCAAGGCGTTCTGCCGGCGCTCTTGGACAGGGTGCCGCCGCAGCCCGTCAAGAAGGGGGTCGTCAACAAGGCCAAACGCTTCGTTGAAGGGGGATCGCTTCCCTCCGAGTGGCAGCACGTCCGGTGGATGACGTTTATGAATGACGCCCACAAGTCGGCGCTCTATCAACCGGATCTCAAGCATGAGCTGAACGGGAGCGGCGCCCTCTCCTTCATCGAGCCGCATTTTCAACGTTGCGCCGAATGGGATCCGCTGGCCCAACTGCAATACGTCGACTTGAAAACGTATCTGGCGGACAACATCCTGACCAAACTGGACCGGATGAGCATGGCGGCTTCCATCGAAGCTCGGCCGGCACTGCTGGATCACCGTCTGGTGGAGTTCGCATTGAACCTGCCTCCTCACTGGAAGCTGAATCGCGGCCGGACAAAAATCATCCTCCGGGAGATGATGAGAGGCCGGCTGCCCTCAGCTATCCTGAAGAGACCCAAAAAGGGCTTCAGCATCCCCTTGAAGAATTGGCTTCGGGGTCCCATGCGGCCTTTGCTGACTGAGGTTCTGTCGGCGTCAAGCGTTGCGAAGCGCAGTTATTTCGAGCCTCAGACGGTGACCCGATGGATCGGCGACCATTTGGCGGGGCGAGTCGACCACAGCCACCGCCTTTGGGCCCTGATCGTGTTGGAATTATGGAGTCGGAAAATGGACTGCGTCACAGCCTGATGGCCGCCGAGGTTGATTGATTCCGGCGCGGCATGCATTAACGAGATGCTTCAGGATCGAGCGGAGAGCGCAACCGCGAAAATTGCGGACTATTGGAACCGGAATCTGCACGATCGCGGGATCGCACGAAGCCCGGCGGGGGCCAGGGAGTATTTCGCCGAGATGGACGCCTATCGTTTTCAGAAGCTGCGCTATCTGCCGCGCATCGTCGATTTTGATGGCTATTCCGGCCAAAGCCTGTTGGAAGTGGGATGCGGCGTGGGAATCGACTTGATCCGTTTTGCCAGGGGAGGCGCTGAAGTCACTGGAATCGATGCGTCGGAGGTGGCGATCGATCTGGCATTCCAAAACTTCTCCCAACAGGGTCTTCCTTGTCGCTTGGGTGTGATGAGCGGAGAGGAGCTGGCCTTTCCAGGCGATTGCTTCGACGTGGTCTACTCGCACAGCACGCTTCAATACACGGCTGATCCGGAAGCCATGGTGCGTGAGATTCATCGAGTCCTGCGACCCGGCGGGGAAGCCATCCTGATGGTTTACAACCGGTTCTCTTGGCTGAACGCTCTCTCGAAGGTATGCAGGGTGGATTTGGAACATCACGACGCGCCTGCTTTTCACAAACACGCCATTGGCGAATTCCGGTCGCTGCTGCGCTGCTTTGTCAAAGTTCGCATCATCCCCGAGCGATTTCCCGTCCCAACAAGGCTTCACGGCGGTCTTAAAGCCCGTCTTTACAATGAATTGTTTGTCAAAATTTTTGGGGTGCTGCCGAAAAGGCTAACTCGTCCCTTCGGATGGCATCTGATGGCGTTTGCGACCAAGGCAGTGGATTCGGCGGAAATCGGATGGAGCCGTGTTGCGCGATCTTGAGATCATGCAGGACCGCCTTTACGACGTTCTGGTGGTCGGCGGAGGCATTTACGGAGCTTGCGTGGCTTGGGATGCGACCCTGCGCGGGCTCTCTGTCGCGCTGGTTGAAAAGGCCGACTTCGGTCACGCCGCTTCCTCGAACAGCTTGAAGATCATGCACGGCGGCTTGCGCTACTTGCAGGACCTTGACGTTTCCAGAATGCGCATGATGGCGCGGGAAAGAAAGGCATGGCTTCGGATCGCTCCGCGATTGGTGCGCCCCTTGCCATTTATTCTGCCCACCGGCGGATTCGGCTTCCGCAACAGGGCCGCCATTCGAGTGGCGCTTGCCGTCAATGACTTGATCAGCTTCGACCGGAATTGCGGCCTGCCGGCGGACGGTTACATCCCTTCCGGACGGCTCATTTCCAAGACTGAGTGCTTCGGCCTGATCCCTGGATTGCCTGTCGAGGGGGTTACTGGCGCGGCGCTCTGGTACGACGCGCAGCTGCAGGATTCAGAGCGGCTGCTGATGCTGATCCTTCATTCGGCGGTCCGGGGCGGCGCCGAGATCGCGAACTACGCCGACTTGACTGCGATGCAAGCCGACAAGCGCGACTCGATGCAGGCTGAAGTTTGCGACGCGATTGAGGGCGGAACGTACACGATCCGCGCTCGTTTGGTAATCAATTGCGCCGGAGCATGGAGCGAAGAAGTCCTCAGGCTGTTGAATGGCCGCGCTTCTCTCTTTCGACCCTCATTGGCGGTCAATCTGGTCACGCGGCAGGTCCTTTCAGGGGCGGCGCTCGCTCTGCCCAGTCGTTTTGCTGGGGAAGAGCGCATCCTGTTTGTCGTTCCTTGGAAAAATCGTTCTCTGATCGGCACGTGGCATTTTCCCCACACGGGGGCCGAGTTGCGTCCCCGCGTGACGGCGGCGGCGATTAAGGAATTCCTGCAGGAGATCAACGCCGCCTTTCCGGCCGCCGCCTTGAGCCTCGATGACGTCTGTCACGTTCAAGCCGGTTTTCTGCCCGCGCATGCGACAAAATCAGGCCGTCGACCGCCCCGATTGATTCGTGAGAGTCAGGTCTGCGACCATTTTAAGGAGGAAGGGCTGGAGCGGATGATCACCGTGGTGGGAGTCAAGTACACGACAGCGCGTCATGCCGCGCAATTGGCTGTTGATCTTGCTCTGCGCAGGCTGGGACGTCCGCACGTGCCGTGTCGCACCGATCGAACGGAGCTGGCATGTATGCGGGCGCAAGATCAGACGATCCAGGAGGGCGCAGCGGGTCGAACGGTTTCCGGGTTAGCTCCGCAGCCATTCAGCCGACCATTTCGATCGGACGGCGTCGATAGAGGGGACCGCCACGTAACGTTTTCGGCGGTCCCGGCTGAGGAGAAGTCCGACTTGCCTGCACAGGTAGCCTCCGCCGTTCGGTCCGAAATGGCGCAGACTCTCACCGACGTTTTGCGACGCCGCACCGCTGTGGGCGCTGCCGGACCTCCCGATCGAAGCGTTGTCGACGAGTCCGCCCGTCTGATGGCGGAGGCGCTGGGTTGGACGGCGGCGCGGAAGGCTTCCGAGGTCAAGGCGTTGCACGAGTCTTATGAAGCGGTTTATTCGGCAAGGGACGCAGGCTAAAGGCGATCGCGATGGGGCGTAAAGAGCGCGTCTGGCAACTGGAAATGTTCGGACGCTCCCTTAAAAAACAGCAGAAGCTGTCAGCCTTGCGCTCGCTTGGCAGCGAAAACCTCGGCCAGGACCGCCTCCTGTTGACGTGCGGCGACAACAATGGCGCGTTGAACTACTACTTCCGCGAGCACGGAGGGCGCTGGACTTGGGGCGACGTGACGGGCGAGAACGTGGACGAGATAAGCGCTCTGCTGGGAGAACCGGTTCACCGTGTTCCCGTCGCCTCTTTCCCGTTTCGCCCAAGCAGCTTCGACGGCGTGGTGGCGGTTGACGTTCTCGAGCACCTGGATGACGATCAACCGTTCTTGAGCGAGGTTCTACGCGTTTTGCGTCCGGGCGGCCGAGCCGTCGTCACCGTGCCCAACGGCGACCCTCGATTGCTCGCCAACCGGGTCAAATGGGGTGTTGGGATGACGCCTGAGGTCTATGGCCACGTCAGGCCGGGATATACGGTCGCCGAACTCTCCGAAAGCCTGCGACGTTCTGGGATGGCGCCGGTGCGCTCGAGTGGGTATTCTCGATTCTTTACCGAAATGGTCGAGCTGGCGATCAATTTCACGTATGTCCGCCTTTTGTCTCGTGGAAAGGGAAAGCCGAAGTCCGGCCGGATCGCTCCGGTAACCTCAGCCGAGCTGCAATCCCAAAGCGCCGCGTACCGGCTTTACACCCTAACCTTCCCCTTGTTGCGATTGCTGAGCAGGCTGGACGGGCTGCTGGCGCGGGCCGGCGACTGCGCCGTGATCGTCGTAGCCGCCAAGCCGAGCCGTTCCGAATTCAGCCCGGTAAAGCATGCGCGCTAGCCCGCATTTCTCACACTGGTTCGTAGCGAGGCGACGGAGAGCGGCGCGGATGCAAGGCGCGCGACGAAGGCCCCCGCAGTCGTACTCGTGCAGTACGTCGAGGAGGCCGAGGAGCGGCAACGCAGCAGGCGCGTCGT
>DATKAT010000028.1:0-8873 GCA_035514675.1 Acidobacteriota bacterium
GGAATCGTCGAGTAAGTTCGGACCTTGGCGCCGGTGTAGGAGATGTCCATCATCAGCGAATCGATTCGTTCCCCGTTCCAGGCCATACGACAGGGAACCTCCACGCGCCAGCGGTCCGATATTCGACGTTCCTCCGACAGCAAGATCCCCATGGGTCTACGGACGATAACACTCCAGTCTGTAATGTTTGTTTCATGCTCCAGCAAACGGAATCCGGGTCGCGCCTGAACTCGAGACTGGAATTTCTCGGACTTGAAAACCGAAACATCTCGACCGCGTCGGTTTAATTCGTTTCAATGCGTTATTGAGTGACAACTATCACAGCGATTTTGGGCTCAATCGTTGAAACTCGGACAAAGGCAAATGTTTGACTTCAAGATTCCCTCGATCCGCATGTTGGAAGGCTGAAACCAGATGGCAAAAAGAGCGCTGATTTCCAAGCTGCCGGAAGGAAGTCTTCGAAACGTGATCACCGGCCTCGGCGCCCTGTACCTAGCCTCGGCCATCACCCATTTTCTGATTCACCCTCATTTGACGGCGGCGCCCGTCGTGCTTCTAGTGGGAGTTACCGCCGCTACAATCTGGGTTCTGCGCTGGGTGATGGGTCGATTCGAGCTGAACGAGCATCTCCTGGAGACGATGAGCGCCGTCATTGCGATGCTGGCCATACTGACCGGCGCCGTCCACCTCTATTTCTTGACCGACTTCAGCCAGACCACCAATCTGGCGCTTCTTGGAATCGGCTTGACCTGCTACTTCCTTTCAGCCCGACGGATGGCTCTGGTAGTCGTCGTCACCCTGTGCATCTGGATGGTTGTGGCCTGGACAGCGCAGCCGACGGAAGCCTGGCTGCACTTCACCTTTGGACTTCTGGCGGCGGCGGGCTTGCGCGTTCATTCAGAATTGAGACGATCCACGCTGGAAAACGCCCTGACGGTGGCTCAAACCGAGCTTCAAACCCGGGAAGCGGCTGAACGTCGACTCCGGGAAAGCGAAGAGCGTTTCGCGCTGGCTTCGAAGGCTTCCGCAGACGGTCTCTGGGACTGGGACGTCCGCAGCGGCCAGATTCATTATTCGCCCGGATGGAAAGCGATGCTGGGATACCTGGAAATCGAGCTATCGGCGGATCCAGATGAATGGTTCAGTCGCGTTCACGCAGAGGAGCTGGCTCTCGTTCAGGACCAGATTCGCGCTTTGCAATCCAGAAAATCCGCCAAGATGGAGTGCGATTACCGGGTCTTGCATAAAAAGGGCTTTTACGTGTGGGTGCATGCGACCGCGTTGGCCCTCTGGGACGAAGAAGGAGAGGCCTACCGAATCGTGGGAAGTCAGAGGGACATCTCTTCGCGGAAAGCAAACGAAGAAAAGCTTTACTTCGATGCCGTGCACGATCCCCTGACTCAACTGGCCAATAGAAACCTCCTGCTGGATCGCCTGCAGAGCGCAATGAAAAGAAGGCGCCGGGATCCGAGCCAGCAATTTGCCGTTCTCTTCGTCGATCTGGACTATTTCAAGGTGATCAACGATACGCTGGGACATGTGGCCGGGGACCAGCTTCTGCAGTCGGTCGGTAAGCGCATGCGGGAAACGGTGCGGGAGCTCGACACGGTTGCCAGATTCGGGGGCGATGAATTCGTCGTCCTGCTGGATCCGGTAAAAGACCCGGCGGAAGCCTCTCGCTTGGCCCATCGAATACTTGAACGGATTCGACGGCCTTTTGAAATCAGCGGCAGAGAGGCTCAAATGGACGCCAGCATCGGCATTACGCTAAACGAAAAGGGGCATGAGGATCCGGTATCGATCTTGCGGGATGCCGACGTGGCCATGTATCGGGCCAAGACGATGGGCAGAGGACGAGTGGCCCTTTCTGACGAGCTGGACGATCGGAGAGTGACCGCATCTGTGCGACTGGAAGGCGAGCTGCCGCGGGCCCTGGCGCGCGATGAGCTGGAACTGCACTTTGAGCCGGTCTTTGCGTTGCAGGGCGGCTACATCGCCGGATTGGAGGCGCAGCTCAAGTGGAAGCATCCGGTGGAAGGGCTCCTAGAGTGGCAAGATTTCGGAAACGCGGCCGAGCGGGCGGGTCTGACCGAAGAGCTGTTGGAATGGATATTGGGATCGCTCAGCGAAAAGCTCGTCGAGCTGGAACGCAGAGACATTGCGCTCTCCTCGCTTCAAATCGGACTCGACCTGTTCGGCGCCCTGTTGAACCGGGGAGATGTTGACGCTGAACTGACGCCGCTGCTGAAGCGTAATGGCGAGTGGCCGACCGCCATCGGGCTGGAGATTGCGGAAAAGGACCTGATTTCACTGAGTCCGGAGGGATTTCAGGATTTGAAAAAACTGCGCAAGCTAGGCTACCAATTGAGCCTCGATCAGTTCGGCGCCGGAATGCTTTCGCTCAGACAGCTTCGCGAGTTGGAGGCCACTCAAGTCAAACTGGATCGAAGCGTCGCCGCCGAGCTCGTCAAAGATCCAGTGATGCGGGAGGTCGCTTCCGTCATGGTCAATCTCGCTCACGACCTGCACATGAAGGTGGTGGCGCTGGGAGTGGAGGACGAACGTCAAGCCGACATGCTGACCGCAATCGGCTGCGACTTCTGTCAGGGTTCGTTTTATTCTCGTCCGGTTCACTCCGACGATATCGTGCCTTTCCTGAAAACGGACATCCACCTGAGCAAGGAGGACGCTCGGCAGAAGGCATTCAAGCAAGCCGGCTATTCGGGTTCATTGCATATTTGAAGGGGCGAATAGATGCGGGCCGAGACCGGCTTTGGCCTCGACCCGCGATCGAACCAAGGAGGAGGATTTTGGATGGTTCATCTATTACAGATGGAATCGATCGGAAAAAGTTGAAAATTTTCGCCTTCCGCGACCCGCCTGCCCGTCCTATACTCCGCGGCCGCGCCATTTCGCTCATCTTTCAGATCCAAGGACTTTTCTTCAGAAATGCGACAGATGGCGGATCTCCTTCCAGTCCGGAGCGAATCAGGTAAAATGCCACTGCCCAATCCCGGGCCGACACTCGTTGTCAGAAGAATTCGGAAGGGCGCGGCTTGGACCCCGGCCGCAGGATCGGGATCCTGCCGGTCGGATTGAATTTTGCGGGCTGGAAGCCCGCACCGCAGCCGGCCGCCATTCCGACTTTGGTGAATTTGGAGAAACAGTATGCAGGCGAGTCAGATCAGAAAGGGAATGATCATTCTTTACGGAGGCGATCCCCACCGGGTCCTGCAGTTTCAGCACCGCACTCCGGGCAACCTGCGCGCTTTTGTGCAGGCCAAGCTGAGAAACCTGAAGTCCGGCGCGTCGATCGACGTTCGATTCTCTTCCACCGAAAATGTGGAGCGCGCGACGCTGACGCAAAGAGACATGGAGTATCTGTACACAGATGGGACACTGTACCACTTTATGGATACCAACAACTATGAACAACTGGCCATGAACGCCGAGACGCTCGGCGATCTGGTCGATTTCATGGTGGAGGGAACGGCCATCCAAGTCGAGTACTTCGAAGAGGAGCCGATCGGCGTCCAGTTGCCTTCTTCAGTCGAATTGACGGTCGTGGAAACCGAACCGGAATTGAGAGGCGCCACGGCCTCCAACAGCCCGAAGCCGGCCAGACTGGAGACCGGAGTCACCATTCAGGTTCCCGCCTTTATCAAGGAGGGCGACCGGATTCGCGTCGATCCCAACGAAGGGGTCTATTTGGAGCGGGCCAAGTAGCCTTCGCTTTTATGGAAGGCATCATCGGGTTCCTGGAGGGATTCCATCCGCTGACCCAAGCGCTGTTGGCCACCACGTTCACCTGGCTGATTACGGCCCTGGGCGCTTCACTGGTCTTCCTTCGCAAACAGTTCAGCCGACGGGCACTGGACGGCATGCTCGGCTTCGCAGCGGGCGTGATGATCGCTGCCAGCTATTGGTCCCTGCTGGATCCGGCCATTGAATTGTCCCGGGGAGGAGATTTGCCCGCTTGGTTCCCAGCCGCCGCGGGATTTGCGCTCGGAGCAGGATCTCTCTGGTTGATCGATAAGATCCTGCCGCACCTTCATATCGGCTACCCGCGAGTCGAAGCTGAAGGGCTCCAGACGACCTGGAGACGGGCCACCCTCCTGATCCTGGCCATCACGCTCCACAACATCCCGGAAGGCCTGGCCGTGGGAATCGCCTTCGGTTCCCTGGCGGCGGGAGATCCGGCCGTTAGTATCGGAGGCGCGGTTGCACTGGCCATCGGGATCGGCATTCAGAACTTTCCGGAAGGCCTTGCCGTGGCCATGCCCCTCCGGAGGGAAGGGGTCTCCCGATTGATATCCTTCTGGTACGGTCAGTTGTCGGCCATTGTGGAGCCCATCGCGGGAGTCCTGGGCGCATTCGCGGTGCTCCACTTTCTCCCTCTGTTGCCCTACGCATTCGGTTTCGCCGCCGGAGCCATGATCTTCGTGGTGGTGGAAGAAGTGGTGCCGGAGTCCCAGCGATCCGGCGACACCGATCTCCCCACAGTCGGCGCCATCGCAGGTTTCATCGTCATGATGATCCTGGACGTGGCGTTGAGTTAGCGCTCCCGGCTTCCGCGGGAATGTTGAGAGGCTTCGGCGTCGCGGAACCTTCTCGATAGGCGCCTGCAAGATTCACAGCGACGCCCCTGCGCCTCCGGATGGCCGCGCTCCTTCCTGAAACTTGAAACCTGCAACCTGAAACTAGATACTCGTTCGATGGTTGCTCGCGCGTACTGGCGAGACGGGCTGACCTGGGCCTGTAATTCCGGCATGTTCGTCTTCGGCATCGTTCTGGCGGTCCTCGGCGTCCTGCTTCCCTTGCTTTTTGAGATGATTCAGCTGGAACCAAGCGAGGCTGGCGCGTTGTTTCTGTTTTTGAATTTCGGCGCCCTGCTGATCACTTTTTCGGCAGGACCCGCCTTCGACCGCTTCGGCTACAAATGGATTCTGGTCGGCTGCGCCTTTTTGACGGCGGGCGCCTTCGGCGGGATGGGGAATGCGGAAAGTTATACGGCTTTCGCCCTCTGTAGCTTTCTGATCGGAGTCGGCGGAGGGGGGCTCAATGCCGGAATCAACGCGCTGGTCAGCGACCTGTACCCCACGGAAAAAGCGGCGGCTTTGAACCGCGTAGGAATCTTTTTCGGGGCTGGCACGTTTTTCATTCCTCTGTTTATCGGAACCCTGCTGACTTTTTTCCCGGTCGGATCCATTCTGTTGATGACCGGGCTGATCTGCGCCATCCCGGGCCTTCTGTTTCTCTTTTTCCCGTTTCCCCATTTTCGACGCGACGCCGCCATTCAGCCCGGCCGGATTCTAAAACTCTTCGCAAAGCCGTTTCTCCTGCTGGCCGCGGTCCTTCTCTTCTTCCAGTCCGGCAACGAGATCACGACGGGAGGATGGCTGACCACTTTCCTGACCGGACGGATCGGTGTCTCCCCGCAGGAGAGCTTCTATTTTCTGTCGGCATTCTGGTTTGCTCTGATCGTGGGCCGGGTCGCCGCCGCCTGGATTCTGGCGGTGATCTCGCCCGCCTCGCTGGTCCAGGTCGGCGCCCTCGTCAGCGCCGCCGCATTGGCGCTGCTGCATGCGACCGACAACGCGACAGCCGCCTTCGCCCTCTCCTTTCTGGCCGGGCTCGGAATGGCGGCGATCTTCCCTTCGATCCTCGGACAGGCCACGTCGCGTTTTCCCAACCACTCCGGAAGCGTCGTCGGGATGCTTCTGGGAACCGCGCTGGTAGGCGGGATGCTCATCCCCTGGCTGACCGGCTGGGTCGTTCAGCAACACGGAATCTTCTTCTCACTGACTTTCCCCGTGATCGGGTTTCTGGTGGTGTGCCTGCTGCAGACCATCCTCCGCATCAGAAGCTTTTAGCGTGCTGGGTGCTTAGTGCTGGGTGCTGGGGGCTATTGAAGCTCGTTCCGGCCGCTGAAATTGCGAAGCGCCGGATGTCGGAGCGACGGGACCCGTTTCGGGGTCCGTTGACGGGCTGAGATCAGCGAGCGCTTCTTGGGATTAGTCGGGCGGGATGCCGCACATCAACGCGTCCGAAGCAGCCGCGTCGCTCTGACGATTGCGCTGGCGCGTTCAGCCGGCTTCGTTTGCGGCGAGATTGCGTCGCCCGATTCCCGGGCTCGGATTTTTCTTGTTCGCTCGCAACCCACGGCTCCCGCCGTGGGCTCGCCCGAATTTCTCACACTGCTTCTACTGCGGCGACGGATAACGACGCGCCTGCTGCGTTGCCTCTCCTCGGCCTCCTCGACGCACTGCACGAGTACGACTGCGGGGGCCTTCGTCGCGCGCCTTGCACCCGCGCCGCTCTCCGTCGCCTCGCTACGAACCAGTGTGAGAAATGCGGGCTAGTGAATGTCGCCCGCTTTGCGAGCTTCTGGGGTTGCGCCCCGTGACGGGCGTTACGAATTCTGAGGGCGGCCTCATCCCAGCCCTCACGTGACTGGGCTAATGACTGCCGGCCTTATTTGGGGCCCCAGCTGGTTGAAAAGCGATATGAAAAACTCAGAACTAAGAACCCCGCACTCGAAACTTTGAACTCGGAACTCGGAACTCTGAACGCCGAACGAAGAGCCAACGCTACCGAGCACCCAGCACCGAGCACCCTGCACCCCTTTCACCCCGCACGCAAAACGAATCTACGCCACGACGAAAAGCCCGGTGACGTACATGATCAGCAGACCCGAGAAGAAGCCGCCCACGCTGAAACCGTTCCAGAACGATTCCGTTCGACCGGCAATCAGGCCGCCGATTTCGTACAGGACTTGCAGGATCGCGCCTGCGCCGATGGCCAGGAAGAGAGTCACTGCAGCCGGGGAGTAGCTGAAGCCTCCGATCCACGTGCCGACGACAGTTGGTCCGCCGGCCAGCAGACCCATGAGAGCCAGCGTCGCCAAGGAAGGCCGGTCCTTGGCGATCGGCGCCACTATGCCGAGTCCCTCCGTCAAATTGTGCAGGGTGAAGCCGACGACCAGAAACGTGCCGAGGGCAATTTCTCCGATCGCGTAAGCCGAGCCGATTGCCAGACCTTCCCCCAGATTGTGCAGCCCGATTCCCAAAGCGATCATCCATGCAATCCGGCGGCGACCCGCTTCCGAATCTCGGCGGCCGGCGGGCCGGCTGCTTCCGATGTAAAAGAGCAGCAGCAGCGCTCCGGTCAGACCGAGCGTGATCAGGGCCGTCCCCTGGAAGGCGCCGGGTACGCTGGCAGAGGTTTCCAAGGCTTCGCTGAAAGTATCGACCGCCAGGAAAAACAGCAGTCCGGCGGTCAGGCTCAGGAAGAAGACCAGCCATTGAGAAGTCAGCTCCCTTAGGAAGGGGTGCCAGAGGAGGCCCAGGAATACGGGAATCACTCCGGCGTAGATTCCCAGCATTGCAAACGTGCGGATAAAGACCCAGCTGATTCCAGGCGTCTGGGTTGCGACTTCGATGGTACGGGAAAATGTCAATCCCGTCGAAGTCACCAACGTCACTTCATGCGCGTCCCCATCAACCCACGGATAGGGAAGGTAGATCTTCATACTTCCCAACCGGGGGATCGTTCTCTGATCGCGTTCGGTCCGAAACTGCCAGTAGGCCTGATCGACCATGACTTGGGCCACCGTCACCGGGCCGGGTCCGCCGTTGGTGACGTGGATGATCATTTGGTGAGGCTTCGGAAGGACGATCCGTTCGATCGTCAACTCCTCAACCGGCGGGAAAGCCGCCCAGAAAACTCCGAGCGGTCCAAAACGGAAAAACAAGATCAGCAGGAGGCCCAGCAGCAAGATGGGGAGCAGCCCCCGAATCCATTGATTCATGGTCGTCACGCCTCAACATCGAAAAATCCCATCCAACCGAGCTCGGCGAATTCGCTCTGGTGGGCGTGAAACATGAACTTTCCGGGGTATCGGAACTTCAGTTCCAGAACGTGCCGCTCGCCCTGGCACATCATGACCGTGTCGGTGACTTCGTCAGGCTCCAGCCTGGTGCCGGTTCGGTAGACCTCGAAGAAATGGCCGTGGATGTGGATGGAATTGATCAGATCGAACTCCAGGATGTTGACCACATAGATCCGAACCAGCTCCCCAAGCTTTACCCGAATCGGGTCGTGATGGTGGTGAAATGCCACCGTGTTGACGGCATAGACCTCGTTTTCCTCGTCAAAATTGGTGTCGAAGCCGTTCATAACCATCACCATCTCGTCAGCCGGGGGGCGACCGGCTCTGGGATCGATGATGAACGCCCCATACAGTCCCTTGTGAATGTGGCGCTTCAAGGGAACCGTGTGGCAGTGATACAGGTGCAGGCCAAACGGATCGGCGTCGAATTCGTACAGAAACTCTCCGCCTGGTTCGACCACTTCGAAAACCCCGTCCATGTTGGCGGGGTGAAATCCGTGGAAGTGCATGGTGTGCGGGTGGGAGCCCGCATTGATGAAGCGGATTCTCAGGAGGTCCCCTTCCCTACATCGAAAGGTCGGCCCCGGAACCTGCCCATTGAACGTCCAGGCCGGGAAATAGACTCCGGGAGCGATTTCGATATCCCGGTCCATGGCATAGACCTCCCACTCGCGCAGCGTCCGGCCGTCGGGCAATTGGCGGACTTTTCCGTAATCGAAATGGCGCAGGAAGTCGGTCGGATTGAACTCCGACAGGTCGATCTGTCCCACCGTTGAAAGGGAGTCGGTGTGGTCGTAAGGGGTATGCGAGTCGACTGCATGACGCGCCTCTCCCGTTCCCGAGAAAGCCCGGGCGCCGGCGACCCCGGCGGCCAGGACCGCCGTTCGACCGAGCAGTCCGCGACGTGAAACTCTCTTCTTTGCGCTCATAGGGGATTCCTCTCTGAAAAGTAAATTTAGCTAAATCTAAATTTTTCACATAG
>DATKAT010000029.1:0-5029 GCA_035514675.1 Acidobacteriota bacterium
GTTGATCGAGCGGATGCCGAGCGGTTCTCGGCATCGGACCACGGACCATGACATTCTGGCAAAAGCTGAAAAGTTTTTTCGAAGATATTCTTGCTCTGAAGATCAGGGACGAAGAACGCATCCAGTACGCGGATGATCCTCTCAACGTCTTCAACTACGAATACTCCAATACGCGACCGCTGCGCGTAGCTGGCGTGCTGGCGATTATCCTCCATATCATTCTGTTTCTGATGATTTTCCCGTCTTTCGGACACACCGAACCCGACCTGGACCAGGTCGTCATTTCACTGAAGGCGCTGGCTCAGCCGGCCCAGCTTGCGGGCGGGGCGCCTCCCGAACCCGCAGCGCCCGAACCTGAGCCTGTTCCGGTTCGGCCCGAGCCGACCCCGGTCCTGGTCCCCATCCCGGATCCCACGCCGATGGATCCGGAGCCCATTCGCCGTGAGGACTTGCGGGAGACGCCGCAGGTGGTGCGGGAGATGGTCGCCGATCTGAATATCGGAGACATCTCGGCTCCTCCGGGCGTCAGAGGACGCGGCCAGGCCGGCTCCGGCACGGGCCCGGCCGAAGGAACCGGTCCCGGAGCGGGAAGCGGAAGCGGCGTCTACGAAGTCGGCGGCGTCGACACAAACCCGGTGCCGATCGTGCAAACCATCCCCAGCTACACCGACCAGGCCATTAAAGCTAAAGTGCAGGGGGTTGTGCTCTTGCAGGCCATTATTCGCAGGGACGGTTCCGTGACGGATCTTCGGGTGCTGCGCGGCCTCGGTTACGGCCTGGAGGAGAAGGCGATTCAGGAAATCGCCTCCAACTGGAAGTTTCGGCCCGGAACCCTCGACGGGCGTCCGGTCGACGTGCTGGCCACAATCGAAGTCACGTTTAACCTTCGCTGAAAGAGCGACCGAACCGGATGCGCCTGTTTGCTTTAGGCTTGGGCCTTGTAGTGTTTCTGCTGGACCTTCTGACCAAGCGGTGGGTTCAAAACACGGAATGGCTCCACCATTATCCAATCGTCGACGGCTTCGTCACCATCCAGTTCGTTCGCAATGAGGGGATTGCATTCGGCCTCCTGCATTCGCTTGAATCGGCCTGGAAGCCGTTCCTGCTGTCGCTGATCGCGGTCGTCGCCGTCGCCATCGTCCTGTACTACATCGCCTCCCTCCCCCATTCCGAAAGGCTGTCTTTCGTTTCGCTCGGCCTGCTGCTGGGCGGGGTTCTCGGGAACTTCGCGGACCGGCTGAGTCATGGCTACGTCATCGATTTTCTATCGCTGCATTGGCGAGATTCCTTTCATTGGCCCACCTTCAACGTCGCAGACGCGGCCATTTCCGCGGGCGTCATCCTGATTCTGCTGGAGACGCTGTTTCCGACCTTCGTCCGCCGAACGGCGGTCGGCGCTTTTCTGCTGGCGGCGTTGGTCGGTAGCGCCGCTTCGATGGGAGATCCGGCGAAGGAAACCGTCTCCCGCCTGCAGGCCGAATATGACAGAATCGAGAGCTTTCAGGCCGACTTCGAACAGATTTACGAGGATCGCGGGGTGACGCTGCGCGAGGCCGGGCGAGTGCTGATGGAAAAACCAGGGAGAATGTACTGGGAGTACCGGGAGCCGACGGAGAAGTATTTCGTGGCCGACGGCGAGCAGACCTACTTTTACGTGCCGCAGGACAGGCAGGTCTTCATCTCTCACCTGGACCTCGAGGAGGCCGATTCGCCCCTCCTGTTTCTGCTTGGCAAGGGTGACCTCGAGACCGAATTCGAGGTTTCGCTACTCGAGGGTCGGCGATTGATCGACCCCGAAAACCTGCTGCTGGAGCTGACTCCCAAACAGCCGCATCCGGAATTCGTCAAGCTCGTCCTGGAAGTCGACCCGGAATCTTTCATCATCCATCGTCTCTCGGTCCACGAGCCGTTGGGGCCGAGAAATGATTATCTGTTGCGAAACATCCAGCGAAACGTGAAAATTCCCGATCGGGCGTTTAGACTGAGTATCCCCTCTGATGTGGAAATCATCAGATAAGGGCGCGTGCAAGAACTGATTCGACGATCACGCGCCCGGATTCGGATCGAATTCGGTCGACCCGACGATGGGATGCGAAGTTGATTTTGCGCCCGCCCGAAAACTGCGACCAAGGAGCGGATTTTGAAGAAGTGGAGAGCTTTTATCTCCGGCGTCGGAATGTACGTGCCGGAAAAGAGGGTCACCAACGACGATCTAGCTGAGTTCGTCGAGACGTCCGATGAATGGATCAAAGGGAGGACGGGGATTCGCGAGCGCCGCATCGTCGCCACGGGTCAGACCAACAGCGATCTCTCCGTTCACGCGGTGGAAGCGTGTCTCCGGGATGCCGACGTCCAGCCGCAGGAAATCGACCTGATCATCGTCGCCACTGTAACGCCCGACATGCTCTTCCCTTCCACCGCATGCGTGCTTCAGACAAAAATCGGCGCCTCCAAGGCCTGGGGCTTCGACCTTTCGGCGGCCTGCTCCGGGTTCATATACGGGCTGGCAGCCGGCGCCCAATTTATTGAAACCGGAGCCTACCGAAAAGTGCTCGTCGTCGGGACCGATGTCATGAGCAGCATCATCGATTTTCAGGACCGCGCTACCTGCGTGCTGTTCGGAGACGGGGCGGGCGCCGTTCTGCTGGAAGCGACCGAGGATGCCGGCGCCGGCATCCTCGACTTCATCCTGAAAAGCGACGGCGCCGGCGGCAAGTTTCTGTACATGCCCGCCGGCGGAAGCCTGCATCCCGCCAGCCTCGAAACCATTCAAAATAGAATGCATTACGTCCACCAGGACGGGCGGAACGTATTCAAGTTCGCGGTCAAGCATATGACCGACGTTTCGTTGGAAATCCTGGAGCGAAACGGGTTCTCCTCCGAAGACGTCAAGGCCTTCATCCCCCACCAGGCCAACCTGCGAATCATTCGGTCGACAGCCGAGCGACTGCAACTTCGCGAAGATCAGGTCGTGGTCAATATCGACCGCTATGCAAATACGACGGCCGCCACGATACCCATCGGTCTTGATGAATTATGGCGGCAGGGCAAGCTTCAAAACGGCGATTTGATTCTGCTGACCAGCTTTGGAGCGGGATTCACCTGGGGAAGCGTTTTGTTGCGCTGGAGTCGTTGACGGCGCTGTTCCGAAGCCCGGCCTGGCGAGAGGGAGTTCAGATAAACAGCTCTTCTTCTTCGCACTCCTTAGCGAACATCTCCTCGGGAGATTTCGCTTTCTTCTTTGAAAACAGGTAATCCAAGCCAGTCTTGAGGCCTTTTAAAAAGGAGGAGACTTCAACGGCGGGGCGCAGCACATCCTGCTGGATGACGTGGGTTGTGTCCTCAAACTTCTTGACGGTATCGGAGACGACCTCGTCGACGTTGGCCGCCTGTTTGCGAGCGACTTCGGTCAGCTCCACGACGAGCTGGTCGATTTCTTGGGTGCGGACGGCGAACAGCCCGCTGATCTCTTCCACCTGGCGTCCGACGTTCTCTGAAACTTTCCCCAGGGTATCCAGACTGGCGGCGAAGCCTTTGATCTGCTCAAGGACTTCTTTGGTCTCCTTCTCCAGGCTTTCACTGCGCCGATTGAGCCGTCTGACGGCTTCCCGAATCTCTCGAGAAGCCTGCCAGACGGCGATTCCCTGCACGACCAGCGACGCGGCGCTGACAGACACGATGATAACTAAGAGGAGTTCAATGCTCACGTGAGGACAAAGGCCCTTCTCTAGCTTTCTTCCGCTTTTTCGAGCTTACTTTTCTCTTCCTGGTAGGCGGCTCTTCCGGCATCCAGGGCTGCAGCGACCTGTTCCCGCTGACGAGCGACGGTCTCTCGCCCGCGGTCAACCGTCTGGTTCAGGCGTTCGCTCCACTCCCGTCCCGTTTCCTCGACGGCGCGCCGCCCTTCCTGCACCTTTTCGTTCAGATATTCGCTGCCTTCACGATACTTCGTCTCGATGAGCCGGCGCGTCTCCTCGCCCGAACGAGGAGCGAACAACAGCGCGACCGACGCTCCAACGAAACCCCCAATTAGAAAATATAGGATCTTATCTCCAGAATTCGCCATGATTTACTCCTTCCTTGAAACGGCGCCTTCAGTTCTAAAGCCTGTTGACGACCACGATCGTGCGGCCGCTCGTTCCGGTTGGAACGCCTTTACGATAAGAAGCATTCGACTTCGATCGCGTTCGCACCCGCCTCCAAGTTTTCTTAAGGCTTCCGCGCAGAGAGCGCGCCTGTTTTCAGATACTAGACTATCACAGAAGAGTCACTGGAAAAAACCGATGCGACGCCGAATTCCTGCTGACGGCGGGCTACCCCCAATTCGGATCCCGCTCCCTCGATATCCATCTATAATGGATTCCGTGGTTCCATGCGCCCTGACCATTGCAGGTTCCGACAGCGGCGGCTGCGCTGGCATACAGGCCGACCTGAAGACCTTTGCGGCTTTGGGCGTGCATGGAATGAGCGCGATCACCGCTGTAACCGCTCAGGATTCGAGTCGCGTGCACTCGACCGAAGAGATTTCTCTCCAGTCGATCCAGGCTCAGGTTCGCGCCGTCCTGGACGACTTCGGCGCCGATGCCGTCAAGACCGGAATGCTTCCATCGACCGGGGCCATCGAGTTGGTGGCCGCGCTGGCCGTTGAATATGGCGTCGAAAATCTGGTGGTGGATCCGGTGATGGTCAGCACTGGGGGCGACCGACTGATCCGCCCGCAAGCCATCCAATCGTTTCGCAAGCGCCTGCTCCCCCTCGCTGCAGTGGCGACGCCGAACCTGCTGGAGGCGGAGGCCCTGACGGACAGCCGAATTAGAAGCCAAAGGGACAGGGAGCAAGCCTGCAGACGGTTTCTGCAATGGGGCTGTCGCGCCGTCGTCTTGAAAGGCGGACACGGGACCGGACCCAGATCCGATGACCTCTTCCTGAACGAGTCCGGGTTCGAAACGTTCTCAGCCCCTCGCGTCGATACGAAAAACACCCACGGTTCGGGATGCACCTTCGCGTCGGCAATCGCCGCCTTCCTGGC
>DATKAT010000030.1:0-7306 GCA_035514675.1 Acidobacteriota bacterium
TTTCTTCGAATGCGAAATACGTGAGCCGGGATGACGTGCGGATTCAGCTGAACGTAATTGTCCGGCCCGTGCCAGATGTAGCGCGCATCCGAAAGAAGATCGTGAGCCTGAAAGGATTGGTCGGGCGGGATTCCCAGTTCCGCCAGTGGAAGATGGATCCAGCCCGAATGGGCGTGATGGGGATTGAGATTGGCCGCCACCACGATCAGATTGGACCGATCGGGGGAACTCTTGCTGTAGCAGATGACCTGATCGTTGTCGACGGGGTGAAAGCGCAATCCGTCGTTGCTCTGCAGCGCCGGATTCTCCCGGCGAATCCGATTCAACAGCGTGATGATCTCCCTTAACGAATTCGGGTGTTTCAGGTCCCATTGGCGAATCTCGTATTTCTCCGAATCCAGATATTCTTCACTGCCTACCTCCCGAGGCTGGCTGACGCAAAGTTCAAAGGGAGGCCCGTAAATTCCGTAGTTGGAGGAGAGGGTGGCGGCCAGGATCAGCCGCAGGATGAAAGCCGGCCGGCCTCCCGTCTGCAGAAACTCGGTTAAAATGTCGGGCGTGTTGGGCCAGGCGTTGGGGCGGAAGTATTCCTTCGCCTCCGTTTGAGTCAATTCCGTGAAGTACTCAGTCAGCTCCGCCTTCGTGTTCCGCCACGCGAAATACGTATACGACTGCGTGAACCCAATCTTGGCCAGCCGATTCATAACCTTCGGCCGCGTAAAGGCTTCCGAAAGGAAGATCACATCGGGATGAGCCTTTCGAATCTCTGAAATCGTCCACTCCCAGAACGCGAAGGGCTTGGTATGCGGATTGTCGACTCTAAAGATGCGGACTCCCTGCTCGATCCAGTAGTCGAAGACGCTCTTCAGCTCTCGCCACAGACTCGGCCACTCCTCTGATTCGAATTCGAACGGGTAGATGTCTTCGTACTTCTTGGGCGGATTCTCGGCAAACTGGATCGTTCCGTCGGGCAGGCGCCTGAACCACTCCGGATGCTCTCGGGCGTAGGGGTGGTCGGACGAGCATTGAAAGGCGATGTCCAGAGCGATTTCAAGCCCATGTTCGGAGGCCTTCCCGCAGAGCCTTTGAAAATCCTCCAGCGTCCCCAGCTCCGGGTGGATGCTCTTGTGGCCGCCCGCCTCGGAACCGATCGCCCATGGGCTCCCGCAATCTCCATTTTGCACCATTGGCGCGTTATTCCTTCCCTTTCGATTCGTTAGTCCGATGGGATGAATCGGCGGAAGATAGAGCACGTCGAATCCCATTTCGGCGATATCGGGGATTCGCCTTTCACAGTCCCGAAACGTTCCGTGCTTGCCGTTTTCTCCGCAGGAGCGAGGGAACATCTCGTACCAGGCGGTGAAGCGAGCCCGCTCCCGGTCCGCCCAGACCAGCAACTGGCGATCGTAGCGGGTTGCAAATCGCTTGTTCGGATAGCGGTAGATCAGCTCCGCAAGATCAGGATCCAGAGCCAGCGAGGCCCTCACCTCCAGCTTGTTTCTGGATTTCAGAAAGTGCGCGAACTCCTCGATCTGCTTCCGATCCTTCTCGGCAGCTCCGGAGGCGGCGTGCTCAACCAGCTCCGCGCCGACCAAAAGGTCAACCGAGATGTCCTGCCCCGCCTGCAGCTTCTTGTCCAAATCCCTTCGCCACGATTTGAACGGGTTGACCCACGCTTCAATCGTATAGGCGTGATACCCGGGCTTGGACACCGTAAACGAACCCTGCCACCGGTCGTTCGGCAGCGGCGTCATCTCGCAGCTTTTCCAGCGAGAGGGGTTCTCCCCCTCGCCAAACAGCAGAACCGCCGTCAACGCGCCGTGTCCGTCGGCATAGACGTCGGCCTCTACTAAGACCTGTTCGCCCACGACCCGTTTGATTGGAAATCTTCCCGAATCGATCTCGGGTTGGACCCTCTCGATGACAACTCGCTTGCGATCTTCAACCGGCAGGGACGACGGCGTCTTCTTGCTTGTGGGTCCGGTCAAGCTGACTCCCTTCAGCGATATCCCCCGGAACGCTTGCGAAACAGTCCTAGAACGGCCACAAAGAGCGTCGCTCCGATGATCGACCACACGACGGGAAAGGGGTGCCCTCCCACCGTTACATTCAGCATCGCCGGAAGCCCCAGAAGCCCCGCCAACCACGATCCCAGCACCGCTCCGATAAATCCCAGCGCCACCGAAACCAGGCACCCGCCGTGCGAGTATCCTGCCAGACTCTGTCCAATCCCTCCGCAGATCCCGGCGATGACCAGTAAAAGAATCAATCCCGTTAGGCTCATCCAAAACTCCTTTGACTTCAATTCTGCTGCCCAGCGAAGGCGCTGTCAATGAAGGGTTTCTTCGTTCCGCGTACCGCGTTCCGCGTTCTGCGTTCTTGGTTCTTGGTTCTTGGTTCAGGCCGCAAGGCCGACAGTTGTTAGCCCAGTCCGTCAGGGCTGGGTTGAAGCCGCCCCCCAACCGAGAGCGCCCATCAGGGCGCGGCACGTTCGAATCCGTTCTGCGTTCTGGGGTGCGCTTGACAAATGAGAAATCTTCACATCCCCGCAGAATAGAACGAAGAACGAAGAACGAAGAACGAAGAACGAAGAACGAAGAACGAAGAACTGTCATATCCTCATCTGCATGAACGGCGCCGATCGGGATCGACGGATGAAGCATGTACTGAACAACTGGTGGCCGCTGGCCGCGAGTTGGCTTCTGATGTCGATCGAGCTGCCGGCGGTCAGCGCCGTAGTGGCCCGTTTGGCCGATCCGACCGTCCACTTGGCGGCCTACGGCGGCATCGTCTTCCCTCTGGCGCTGCTGATCGAAGCGCCTATCATCATGTTGCTGGCGGCCTCCACCGCCCTGAGCCGGGACGCGGCCTCCTACCATCGACTGCGGCGTTACATGATGGTCAGCGGCGCCTTCTTAACCGGATTGCACATTCTGATCGCGTTCACCCCTCTCTATTACGTGGTGGTGGAAGGATTGATCGGCGCCCCCGCGGAGGTCGTCGAGCCGGCCCGCATCGGCTTGATGATCATGACCCCCTGGACCTGGTCGATCGCCAGCCGCCGATTTCATCAGGGAGTGCTGATTCGATTCGGCCGCTCGCGCCTCGTCAGCGTCGGCACGCTCGTGCGCCTGCTGGTGGATATCGGCTTGCTGTTGGCGGGCTACCTTCTGTACGACCTGGCGGGAATCGTAGTGGCGACGGTGGCCGTCGCCGCCGGCGTGATGGCCGAGGCTCTGTACATCGGCATCAAGGTGCGTCCTGTGGTCCGCAAGCATCTGGGCGAACCCGATCCCAAGGCGGCGCCGCTGCATCTTCGCGCCTTTCTGAACTTCTATATCCCGCTGGCGTTGACTTCCTTGATGACGCTGGTGATTCAGCCCATCGGCAGCGCGGCGCTGAGCCGCATGCCGTACGCCTTGGAATCGTTGGCCGTCTGGCCCGTCGTATTCGGATTCATCTTTCTGCTGCGCAGCCTCGGCCTCGCCTATCAGGAAGTCGTCGTTGCGATGCTTGAAATCCCCGGGAACGAAGATGCGCTGCGCCGCTTCAGCCTGATACTGACCGCCGTGACCACCGGCCTGCTGATCCTCGTCGCCGCCACTCCGCTTTCCCGTCTCTGGTTCGAAACCGTCTCAGGGCTACGACCCGAACTGAGCGACTTGGCGCGCAGCGGTCTCTGGTTCGGAATCCTGCTTCCCGCCTTAAGCGTCCTCAAGAACTGGTTTCAGGGAATCCTCGTGCACGCCCGGCGAACCCGCTCCATCACCGAGGCGGTGACGCTCTTCGTCCTGACCTGCGGAATCCTGCTGTGGATCGGCGTGCGCTGGGTCTCCATGCCCGGCCTCTACTGGGGTCTCGGCGCATTCTCCGTGGCGGCCGTCATCCAGGCCCTCTGGGTCTGGCGTCGCAGCCGGCAGCTGTAGGCGTCGGAAAAGGCGGCGCCGGCTTCCAGCCGGCGATCAGCCTGCCAGGATGCCCGCTACCACAGCCGCAGCTGCCTGCGGCCTCGGACATCGGTCAGACGGGAGACGGCTACTCCGATCAGACGGATCTTTTGACTGCCGTCGACGTGTCGATGTAGGAGCCTGCGCGCCAAAAACTGTAAAGTCTCCGCTTCCCCCACCGGATCTCGAACCGATTCCTGGCGGGTCAGCGTCGTGAAGTCGGCATAGCGGAGCTTCAACGTGACGGTCCCGCCTTCCAGGCCCTTTTTCTTCAAGCGGTCGGCGACTCGCTGACAGAGCCGGTCGAGCGTCCCTTCCACCACCCGGCGATCGTCGGTGTCTTCCGGAAAGGTCGACTCCTGGCCCATGGACTTGACCGGCCTTTGCACGACCACGGGCCGCGGATCGATGCCGTGGGCCAGGTCCCACAAGTGCGCTCCCAGCTTTCCAAATCGGGCCGCCAGCGCCTCGGGGTCGCTCTCTCGCAGTTCGCGGATTCTGGAGATTCCCATGGCTCGCAGGCGCTCTTCGGTCCTGGGGCCGACTCCCCACAGCCGACTGATGGGCAACGGGTCCAGAAACCTTTGCACCTGGGCTTCCCGGACCAGAAAGAGGCCGTTCGGCTTTCGAATGTCCGACGCTATTTTTGCAATGAACTTGGAGGGGCCGATTCCGACCGAAGCGGTCAAGCGGTGGCGGCGAAAAATGCCGGCCTTCAGCCTGCGGGCCAGTCGGATCGCCTCTCTCTCGTCCGACGCTTTTTCGGAGACGTCCAGAAACGCCTCATCGATGCTCATTGGCTCGACCTGCGGGGTCAACGTGCGGAACATCTCCCGGATGCGTCGGCTCGCCTCGCTGTACTTCGCCATATCCGGCCGCAGGAAAACTCCGTCGGGGCAGCGCCGATAGGCCTGACCGATCGGCATTGCGGAATGGATTCCGAACTTTCGGGCCTCGTAGGAACAAGCGGCCACGACTCCGCGCCCCTTCCCATCCTGAGGGTCCGCGCCGACGATGACTGGCCGGCCGCAAAACTCCGGACGGTCGCGCTGCTCGACCGAGGCGTAGAAAGCGTCCATATCGACATGGAAGATGGTTCGGCGCATATTGCTTCTCAACCTCGGCGCAGAGATTCACCGGATGGGCGGTCCCTCCCGCTTTTCGGAGCCAGAAGCGGGCGGCGGCGGGCGCCGCGCCGCTTTTATGATACCTTTCCCAAAAGAGAACGGCAGCGGTTTCGAAGGCCGACTCGTCAGGGGCGGGTCGGACTCGGTACGCGCCGCCGGGAGGAGACGCGGCATGTTAGAACCAACTCGCCCGCCGGTGACGGAGCTTTCCGAAGAAGAAGCGTTGTTTAAGGAGATGGTGCGGGAGTTCGCAGAAGAACAGATCCGCCCCCACGTCGAGGAGATGGACCGGCAGTCTCTCTTCCGAAAGGACTTGATCGAGAAGATGTTCGAGCTGGGCCTGATGGGCATCCAAATCCCGGAAGAGCACCATGGTGCCGGGGCGTCCTTTTTCATGTCGATTCTGGCAGTCGAGGAGCTGAGCCGGGTAGACGCCTCGGCCGGGGTCGTCTGCGACGTACAGAACACGCTTGTCAACAACGCCCTGATGCGCTGGGCCAATGACGAGCAGAAGCGACGCTACCTGCATCGTCTTGCCGCAGAATGGGTGGGCGCCTATGCCCTTTCGGAAGCCACCTCCGGAAGCGACGCCTTTTCTTTGCGTACGCGGGCTGAAAAAAACGGCGACGTCTACCTCCTGAACGGTCAGAAACTTTGGATCACCAACGCCCTGGAGGCGGAGCTGTACATCGTCTTCGCAACCGAAGATCCGGAGCAGGGCTACCGCGGAATTACGGCCTTTCTGGTCGAGCGCTCCTTCCCCGGCCTCAAGCTGGGAAAGAAGGAGGACAAACTGGGGATTCGCGCCTCCTCCACCTGCGAGTTGATCCTGGAGGAATGCGAAGTCCCGCAGGAGAACCTGCTGGGCGAATCCGGGAAAGGCTACAAGATCGCCATCGAGACCCTGAACGAAGGGCGCATCGGCATTGGCGCGCAGATGATCGGCCTGGCCGGGGGCGCTCTCGAGCACGCCGTCTCCTACGCCAAAGAGCGCGAGGCCTTCGGAAAGCCGATCGGCTCGTTTCAGGGCGTGCAGTTCCCGCTGGCCGAACTGGCCTCCGAACTGGAGGCGGCGCGCCTGATGGTCTACAACACGGCGCGTATGAAGGACGCCGGACTCGACTTCGTTCAGGCGGCTGCCATGACCAAGTATTTCACTTCCATGGTAGCGGAACGCGTCACCTCCATGGCGGTCGAGGTGTTCGGCGGATACGGCTACACCCGGGATTACCCGGTGGAGAAATACTACCGCGACGCCAAGATCGGAAAAATCTACGAAGGGACTTCCAACATGCAACTGGCGACCATCGCCAAGGGGATGTTTCAGTGACGCTCAAATGAACCGCCCAGTCGAGCGGATTTCGCTCCCTCCGGAATTCTGGCTCCCCTTGCTGGACTGGTACGGACGTCGCAAGCGACGTCTTCCATGGCGTCGGGACGCCGATCCGTATCGGATCTGGGTGTCCGAAGTGATGCTGCAGCAGACCCGGGTCGAAACGGTCATCCCCTATTTCGAACGCTTCATCGGGCGCTTTCCGACGCTGCGCTCGCTGGCCGAAGCCGAGAAAGAGGAGGTGCTCGCTCTGTGGTCGGGACTCGGCTATTACAGCCGCGCCCGCAACTTGCTGCGCTGCGCGCGAAAGGTGCATTTCGAGTTCGACGGTGAGTTTCCACGCAGCCGAAGGGAACTGCTCCAGCTTCCCGGAATCGGCCCCTATACCGCCGGAGCGATCCTTTCGATCGCCTTTGGTCAGCCGGAGCCCGCGCTGGACGGGAACGTCCGGCGCTTGCTCAGCCGGGTTCTCGATCTCAGAGCGAAAAGCCGCGCAGAGGGGGACCGGATCCTGCAGGCGACGCTGGAACAGTGGGTCGCCCATCCCGCCGTCGGCCGACGCATCGCAGATTTCAACCAGGCGCTCATGGAACTGGGCGCCCTGATCTGCACTCCCGCGCGGCCGGACTGCGCCCTGTGTCCCGTCAACGCCGTCTGCAACGCGCGTCTGCGCGGCGCCGAATCCCGCCTGCCTCCCGGACCGGCTAAAGCGACGACGACGATCCATCACTTCGTGCCGGCCGTCGTCCGAAAGGACGACGCCTATCTGATGCGACAGAGCCGGGAGGCGCCGTACCTGGAGGGATTCTGGGAATTCCCGAAAGTGGTCCGGCAGGACGGCCCGCAGGAGGCTTTCCGAGAATCCTTCGGCCTTCGGCTCAAAAACCTCCGCCCAATCA
>DATKAT010000031.1:0-9007 GCA_035514675.1 Acidobacteriota bacterium
ACGGCGCGGACGTGGAGCGGGCTGAACATGCCGGAGCATGCGATCGACGACTTCGCCTGCAAGGCCATGCGCGCTCAGACAGAACCGTTCTTTCCGGCCCAGCTTGCCGTCCTATTCACCAAGGCGAACCTGTTGCTCTCCACTGGTCTTGTAACTCAGGACGCTTACGACGGATGCGTGGGAAAGATGCAGATTCAGGGTCCAGGCGAAGGCGTCTTCGTTTACGAACGGATTGGAGGCATTTCAGACGAATCTGCCTTTGCGGTTTACGCTCAAGGCCTCGACGGAATAGAGGAGGGCCAAGCTTCTATGCTCCGGCGCAGCAGCAGGAGGCGTGTGAGAAATGCGGGTTCGCCCCGTCCTAGCCGCAGGCGAGGGCGGGGTCAGGCGCCCCGGATCGGAGGCCGAGGTTCCGCCAGGAACCGGCAGGGCGGCTTCGCTCCCGCCTCCGGAACCCGTGCTTGAGCTTCCGTCAGCGGGTGAACGCAAGACCCGGGCGTGGGAAGAAATCCGGTTTGGGAATCTGACTGGGCTGAGACTGGAAAGGATCTTCTGCAGCAGAAACGCAGGCGCCCGTTTTGTGCAAGAAAAAAGCCCCAAGTGACCTTTAGAGAATGCCGCTTAAAACCTGCGCTGACCTTTCGATCAGCTTCGTCGGTGACATTTCTTGGACCACTTGGGACCAATATCAAGATTATCACCTCCAGACTGTGATGTCAATCACTTTTTGCGATTTTTTGATAAAATTTCATCACTCGGGGGCGACGCGCCGCATTTTTACGGGATCAGGCCAGCAGGAATCGGTGCAATTTCGAGTCACCGCGCCGGCGGCTTCTCGGCTTTCCATTCGACCGAATAAATCCGCACCGGGCGACTCTTCCCTTTGACCGTGACGCTTCCCAGTTCCCGCACGCAGTTGGCGCTGGGCAACAGTTTGCGCGTGAACTCGCTAATGATGATGTCGGCGCCGTACTCCTTGCACACAGATTCCAGGCGGGCGCCGAGATTGACGTTGTCGCCGATGACCGTGTAGCTGCGGATCCGCGCGGAGCCGACATTGCCGGCCACCATCTCCCCGCTGTTGATTCCGATGCCGTGCTGCAGGGTGGGAAGGCCCCGAGCTGCCCAGGCTTCATTTATCTCCGCGAGACGAACGTGCATCTGCCGGGCGCATTGGACGGCATTGTCAGCGTGGTGGTCGTCGGCGACCGGAGCTCCGAACAGGGCCATGATCATGTCTCCGACGAACTTGTCGATGGTACCCCGATTTCGAAAGACGATCTCCACCATTTCGGTGAAGTATTCGTTCAACTGTTCGACGACCTGCTCGGGCTTGCGGTCTTCGGACATCGAGGTGAATCCCCGCAAGTCTGAAAAGAGCACCGTCATCGCAATCCGCTTGCCCCCCAGTTCCGCAGCCAACGGATCTTTCATCAATTGCTGAAAAACGTCGGGCGACACGTAGCGGGAAAACATTCCGCGGACCTTCAGCTTCTCCCGCCCCTCGGTCCAATACTGATACCCGAGCCCCAGCAACATGGCCGTCAGCCAGGTCAGCGCCGGCGCCGCGATCGGCAGGACGAGGCGCTCGGGAAACGCGATTCCGGCAGCGGCCAGATACGCGCCGATCGAAACGATCGCCGCCGGCACGGCCAGCCCCAGCCGCAGCCAAAGAATTGGAATCAAGGCCCCGGCGGCCAGTAGAAGCGCGGCGGTCAACCCCGCTCCGCCCCACAGCGGACGGAAATACCGGCCGTGAAGGAAGTTGTCGATCATATTGGCGTGCAGCTCGATGCCGTGCATCTTCCCGCCGACTTCCTCTCCCCAGCCCAGCCAGGTTCCGATGTTGAAGGGGGTCGTAAACACGTCGTGCAGGCCCGCTGCAGTGACTCCCACCAGCACGACCTGATCGCGGAACCTCTCGGGCGCAACGATCGGCTCTTCGCCTGCGTCGATCAGAAGCTGCGAATAGATGATCTCTCCGTAGGAGATCGACGGGTAAGTTCCCGCAGCGCCGTTGAACCAGATCGGGATGCGGCCGTCCCGCAAGGGAGTGGGATTAGAGTCGAGATAAAGACTTTCGGACTCAACATGAAAAGCGTCGATGGAGAGACCGCGGTCGACAAGGACGGCTGCCAGGCCGATGGAAGGGAGCAGGCGGCCTCGGTTCTCGATAAGCGGAAGGTAGCGCCGGGCCGGGCCGTCGTCATCCAGAATGAGCCCGACATGTCCGATCGCCCGGGCGGCGGAGGCCACGCCTTCGAACGGAAGATCCAGCTGCACGAATTCCGGAAAAGCCCCGGATCCGTTCGCGATCGAGTGCCGCCGGACGATCTCGGCATCCGGAACCCCGGTGTCGTGTTGGTCCCCCGGAAACGCGCTGTGCACGACGTTTCCAGCCCGGGACGTCCATTCGGCGAATTCCCGGTCCGATTCCGGGTTCCGCAGATCCTTTTCCGTAAAGAGGACGTCGAAGACGACGACGCTGGCGCCGGCTCTCTCCATAAAGCGGAGGAAGTCAGCATGGACCTCTCTCGGCCACGGCCATCGGCCGAACACGTCTTCGAGCCGCCGCAGACTGAAGTCGTCGATTTCGGCGATGACAATCCGGTCGGATGCCTGACCGTCGCCGGCCACCAGCTGGAAGCGATAATCCACGGTCTTTTTTTCCAGCGTTTCCACGAAGGCGGCGCGTTCGAAGATAAACGCGGCGACGCCGGCTGCGAAGAGGAGGATGAAAAAAGCGCTCCGCCTGGAAAGAGCTTTCATGAGCCTCTCATTCTACCGTGAACGGGCGTTGCGGAAGGAACGAGTTCGCCACCATCCGTGCAGAATGCTGCCGCAGCCGGGACCTCGCAATCGGCCGGAATTGTGCGCCGTCGAGTCCGGCAAACCTGTTAGAATGAGGGGTCACTGACGGGGATTTGGAGGAACATCATGATTCGATTGACATTAATTCTGGCGATTGTGGTTTTTACGCATACATCGTCGTTCTCTCAATTCGGCCGTTTGGGCCGGGTCCTGGACAAGGCCCGACAGATTTCCGACATGGACATTTCCGAGGAAGACGAGATCGCGCTCGGCGAGGAAATCAGCCGCCGGATCCGCGAGGCGTACGGCGTGCAGCAGGATGAAGAGGCTACCCGGTACGTGACCTTGGTAGGCAGGGTCCTGGTTGAAAAGGGCGAACGGCCGCATCTTCCCTATCAGTTCATCATTCTGGATTCGGACAGCACCAACGCGCTGGCGGCCCCCGGAGGATTCATCCACATCACTCGCGGAGCGCTGGGCCTGATGAAGGACGAGGCGGATCTGGCCGGCGTGCTCGGCCATGAAATCGCCCACATCACTAACAGGCACACGGTCAAGGCCATTCAGAAATTCAAAGGGATTGAGCTCGCCGACGGACAGACTTCGCTGACCGGCGATTCGGCGGTCTTCCAGAAAGTGGCCGAAAAGGCGACCGAGGCGATCATGCAGGGGTTCGGCCGCAGCGAGGAACTGGAGGCCGATGAGGACGGGATCCGGTTCGCGGCCGCATGCGGATACCATCCGTCGGGCTTGCCGGAATTTCTGGAAAGCCTGCAGACCCGATACGAATCCAGGGAGCAGCGGGCCGGCCTGTTCGCGTCGCATCCGCAGATCAAAGAGAGATTGGAAAAGCTTCAGCGACAGGTTGGGAAGGAAAAACTGGCTGAAAGCAACGACTTGCGATTGCCGGACCGCTTCAGTTCGTCGATCGATTACGAGACTTTCCCCTTTGGGGCGGCCGGCGTCTCGGTGGCGGGCGCCAGAGGCTTGACGGAGACGGAGGCGAAGGAGCCGGAAGAAGAGGAAGAAAAGAAAGAAGAGCGCCAACAAAGAAGCCGCGGCCTGTTGGCAAGACTGCAAAATCCGATGGGGTCTGGAGAAGGCCAGAAAGAAGAGCGGCGCGAAGTATCCGGCGCAGCGGCGGCTCGAGGAGTCGAGACGGAGCTGGGGTGGGAGGAAGCCGGCGATCCGAAGCTGGTTGCCGTGTTGATCACCTCGGAAGAGCTGAAGGAATTCAAGGAAAAGGGAGGCCTTAAGTAAGTTGCCGGCCGAGCTTCCCTTCGAGCTCTATGGGCCCCTGCTGATCGGTCTGCTGTTTCTGCTGCTGCGGGTCCTGACAAAGAACGACTGGGTCAAGCGAAGACTCAATCTCAGTCTCTTTTTTCTGATCGTCGCTTTCTGCCTCGGCTTGATCTTCTTCCTGTACGAGGACGATCGACTCCCCAAGGTCCAGGAGCTGCTGATCATCCTGGCCGTCATATTTGCGGTCGTCGTCCTTCTCTTCAATCGTTTCACGGAAGGGGCCATTTCCGACAAGTACCCGGCGATCGTACAGGACGCAATCGTCATCGGAACCTTCGCGCTTGTCCTGATTTACGACGCTCCGGATAAGTTTTTGACCACTTCGGCCGTCGGCGCGCTGATCATTGGACTTGCCCTCCAGGACACCCTCAGCAATCTGTTTGCCGGCCTCGGTCTTCAGATTGAGAAGCCGTTCTTCGTCGGAGACTGGGTCCGGATCGCCCAGTTGGAAGGCCGGGTGATGGAAGTCACCTGGCGGGCCACCAAAATCCGGACGAAGTCGGGAAATTATTACATCGTGCCAAACACCAGCATCGCCAAGGACACCATCGTCAACTTCACGCACCCCTCCAGAATCCTGCGGATCGACAAAAGGATCGGGTTCGGTTACGACGCTCATCCGAATCAGGTCAAGCAAGTCGTTCTGGACACTTTGACGGGCATGCCGGAAGTGCTCCGCGAGCCGGAGCCCGACGTCCATCTGGTGGATTATTCGGACTTCTCGATCCACTACAATTGCCGCTTCTGGATCAACGACTTCGGGCGCAGCGAACAGATTCTGGACACTTTCTCGACACGGCTTTACTATCGCCTCGAGCGGGAGGGCCTTCATATTCCGTTCCCGATCCGGGACGTCCGGATCCGGGAACAGCAGCAGGCTCAGCAGAAAGTTGAAGACATCCATCGACAGCACCTGCAATTCATCGAACAGGTCGATCTGTTCGAGCCCCTCAGCTCGGAGGAGAAGGAGGAGGTGGCTCGCCGTCTACACGACCTGACCTTTGCTTCGGGCGAGTGGATTATCCGGCAAGGGGACGCCGGGGATTCCATGTTTTTTATACAAAGCGGAGAAATCCGGATCGTTGTAGAGGAAAACGGCGCCGTTCAGCAGATCGCCCGACTGACCGCGGGCCAGTATTTCGGTGAAATGGCGCTGTTGACAGGGGAGAACCGGACGGCGACTGCAGTGGCCGGAGGCGACGTGCGCGTGCTGGAGTTGCGAAAAGGCGCGTTTTCCAGGATTCTGCTGAAGAATCCGGGAATCGCCGAAGAAATCAGCCGAGTTCTCGCAGAGAGGAAACAGGCCCTCGAAGAGAAACGGGCGGAATTCACAGCGGCCGACGCGACCCAAGGATCGCTCCAAGAGAGCCTCCTGGCCAAGATCCGCCATTTTTTTCGACTGAACTGATTGGTCCGACCGGGATTACCGATCCGAAAGCTCCGGCTCAGGCGCGAGTCGGCACGCCCGGCACCGGAATTTCCGCCTGCAGATCGACCGGACCCATCCGCAGCTCTCGTGGTCCCACTGTCAGATCCGAAGCCATCATCTCGTCCCAGGTGGTTTCCAGGCCCGTATATGCCGAAATCCGGCCCATGATGGCGACCAGCGTGGAAGCGGCCGTATCATGCGCCTCGTTGATTTTCGCACCGGTCCGGATCGCAGTCACCAGGTCCACGTGCTCCTGCAGGTACGGAGAGTTGTCGCCCTGCCACTCCTCACCCGCCTCTTCCGCCCTCGCTTTCGCTTTCTCTTGGTCGTCCTTGTAGCTCCAGACGACGTTCCCGTCCAGATCAAAGATCGTGTCTTTGCAATTGCTCGAGCCGAGAGTTCCCTGGACGGCTTCTGAGACGCTGTTTACGCAGCCGTCGATCTGTCGGCACATGCTGTGCACGTGGAGGCCGTTCTCCATGGCGAAATCAACGCTGAAGAAGTCGTACTGGTCGCCGGTGACCCGACGCATCCGAGCGCCTGCGCCCACGGCGCGCACCGGGTGAAGCCCTGTATACCAGTTCACCACGTCGATGTTATGGATATGCTGTTCGACGATGTGGTCTCCGGATAGCCACTGCCAGTTGACCCAATCGCGCAGCATAGCCTCCATGTCGGTCCAGCCGCTTTCCCTGACTTTGTACCAAAGCTGGCCCTGGTTCCAGTAGCATCTGGCCGCGACGATTTCTCCGATGGCGCCGTCGACGATGCGGTTGTAAGTCTCGATGTAGCTGCGTTCGTGACGCCTCTGAGTTCCCGTCACCACGCACAGACCGAAAGCATCGGCCTTTTCGGCGGAGGCCAGAATCGCTCGGGACCCCACCGGATCGACGGCCACCGGCTTTTCCATAAACACCTGCTTTCGGGCCTGGACCGCGGCTTCGAAGTGCTCGGGCCGAAAATAGGGAGGCGTAGCCAGCAGGACGACGTCCACGTCCGAGTCGATCACTCGTTGAAAAGCATCAAATCCGAGGAAGCAGCGATCGTCGGGAATTTCAACGCCCTTCCGTTCCTTGAGCTGATTTCGGCACTGCTGGAGGTGATCGTCGAACACATCGGCCAGGGCCGCCAGCTGCAGGTTCGGCCCTGCGTTCAGGAAGTCGAAAGCCGCCCCGGTTCCCCTCCCCCCGCAGCCGACCAGTCCGGCTTTCAAAATCGGGCCATCGGGCGCCTGTTGAGGCCCCGCAAGCATGCGGGTTCTGCCGTAATGGGGAATTTCGCGGGTCGGCTCGGAAGTGCACGAAGCGATGACGGCGCCCGCCAGAGCGGCCGAACCGAGGAATGCCCTTCGGGACCACCCGGATTCGGTCGGTTCCGATTCTTTTTCCACCGTGTTTGGTTCAAGTTCTTCGCGTTTCACTTTGTCCTCCCTTCAATTGGACCCGGATTGAGCCGAATCAGTCGGGTGAAATTCACGGACCACCCGAAAGCCGACTTCATTGTTATCCGAATACCACCACACGCTCTTGGGTGTCTGGGGATCTGTGCGCATCCATTCTTCGTGTCGGGTGTATCCGCGATACGCTGATCTTAATTCATCCGAGCCGCTGCGGAAAGCCCCCCCTCGAACGACGCGTTCGGCGCCTGATTCCGGCCCCCTGGGATCGACGGCGATCCGATCAGCGGGATCTTGCGCGTAGGCATCCGGCCGGTACCAGTCCAGACAGAATTCCCGGACGTTTCCGAGCATGTGGTACAGACCCCACGGATTTGGCTCGCGCGTGCCTGCCGGATGCGTTCTGGAGCCGCTGTTTTCTCGATACCAGGCGAGATCCTGCAGGCGATCGTCCGCAATGGATCGCGGTCCGAGCAATGGCTCCAGAGCCCTTGAAAACCAGCCGGTCTGAATCACCGGGTCAAAAAAGTAGGCTCCGGTTGTACCGGCTCGCGCAGCGTATTCCCATTCCGCTTCCGTGGGGAGGCGGTATCCTCTTCCGGTCACGTCAGAGAGCCATTCCGTGTAAACCATTGCGGCGTAGTGGGTCATCGTGATAGCGGGCCGGGCGCCTCTGCCCCAGCCCTGGTCGGGCGACCCGTAGGGAGGAGTCGGACCGCTGATGGCGTCTGCGGGCGCCTCTCCGTCCATCTTGCCTCGCGTGGCCGTCTGCAAATAGAAAGCCAGGTATTCATCCCAGGTGACCTCGAACTTTCCCATCCAGAATGAACCGACCTGCACCGTTCGCTGCGGGCCTTCATGCTGCTGACGCATCGGTTCGTCCGGAGGGCTTCCCATGGTAAACACCCCCCCTTGAATGGCAACCATTTCGAAGCGGACATCGGATCCTGGAATGGTCTCAGTGTAGTCCTCGAAAGACCCGGCCGGAATGTCTTCAATTCCAGGAAACATTTCCCTCTCGACGACTGCGGGATCGATCTCGAACAACTCAAACGGCTCGTCTTCTTCTCCACGGTAGTGACCGACTCGAAGATGACAGTTGATGCAGCGCAGCGTGTCGGAATTCCTCCGGTAATGGAGATGCCCCTCGACCCCTTTTTCGTCCAGGGTCACCGGGAACAGTTCGAGGTGGCAGCTCATGCAGGCCGAGTCAAAGGTGAAGTGCACTGCCTGTTCCAGCGTGGCCTTCGCTTCCCAGTCGATCTGCGAGATGTCTTTGAAGTAATAGCCGTACACGTCACGAGCGCCGGCCTTCGTCTTTTCCCAGTAATGCTCCAGCCCATCGGGCGGAAGGTGGCACTGGACGCAGCGAGCGACCATTCCGGACCGCGTTTTGTAATGCGAACTTTCCTTCCAGGTTTCAGTGGCATGCGGATGGACGTGGCAGGAGGCGCAAAACTCATCGGTGGAGGAGTGCTTCAAGCCGGCGTGCGTTAGAAACACGGACGCCAAAGCCGCTCCAAAGCCCAGAAAGGCGGCAAAGAATGCCGTCTTTCGCAGTCCGAACCGTTTCGCAAATCGTCGAATCATTATTCACCGTGCGGGCGTCAGTTCATTCCTCGGGCGCAGACGCGCCCCTAGCCCGCATTTCTCAAACCCCTCCTGCTGGCGGACACCGGATAGCGGCGTGTCTGCTGCGTTGCCGCTCCTCGGCCTCCTCGACGTACTGCACGAGTACGACTGCGGGCGCCTTCGTCGCGCGCCTTGCATCCACGCCCCTCTCCGTCGCCTCGCGACGGAGGGGTTTGAGAAATGCGGGTTAGACTGAAAGGCTGCCCTGCGCGCGGGTTTGGCTATAATCTGCACCCATGGCGTTGCCGGTGGCGCATGTTTCAGTGGCCGTTGGGCTGGCCCGCACGCGGGACCTCCTGCCGTTGCTGTTTCTAGCCGCGCTCTCGATCCTCCCGGACTTCGACTTCATAATGGTCTGGGTCTTTGGGATGCCGGTCGATTCGTACCATCGCACCTGGTCGCATTCTGCGCCCTTCGCGGTCTTGCTGACGCTGGTC
>DATKAT010000032.1:0-6194 GCA_035514675.1 Acidobacteriota bacterium
TTTCGCGCCGCCAGTCGGCCTTGCTCCATTGCCACAGGGGCGATCTGTGGAGCCTGCAGCGCCGATTCTGCCGCGGCCGAATCGCCGACGATGAAAACTTCCGGACAACCTTCCAGCTGAAGGAACTCGTTGACCATTGAGCGGCCGCGGCGGTCATGCGGCCCGGGAAGCGCTTCCACGAGCTCGTGCGCACGGACGCCGGCGCTCCACACGACCGTATCCGATTCCAAAAACTCGCTGCCGTTGATCTCGATCCCTTGGGGCGTGCAGCGGGTCACCCGCGCGCGAGTCCGCACGGTGATCCCCTCGGCGTCCAGGCGTTCCCGAGCATGCCGGGCCAGCGAACGATCCAGCCCCCGGAGCATCCGGTCGCCGGCCTCCAGGAGGAACAGATTGATCGCCTGGCGCGAGATGCCGCGATAGCGTCGCGCCACGTAGCCGAACATAAAATCCTGCAGTTCGGCGATTAGCTCGACACCGGTGTAGCCGCCGCCTACGACAACCAACGTCAGCAGCCGCCGGCGTTCGGCTTCGTCCGCCGAGTGGTCGGCGTGTTCGCACGCGTCGATTACGTGTTCGCGCAGCTCAACCGCATGTTCGAGCGTTTTGAAGTCGAAGGAGTGTTGCCGCGCCCCGGGAACGTTGAAGTACTCGCTGCGACTACCCAGTGCGACAATCAGCGCGTCGTAGGAGATTTCGCCTTCCGTGCACTCGACGCGGCGCTCGGTCGGATGTATGAATCGCGCGGTGTCCCGGCGGAAGCGAAAGCGGCGGCCCCCGCGAATGTCGCGCACCGGCTGCACGATGTGGCGCGGGTTCGTGTAGGACGAAGGAATCTGCGGCAGGAGGGGCGTGAACAGGAAGTGATTCCCCTGGTCGACAAGTAGAACCTCGGTGTTCGTGTCACGGCCGAGGAGCCGATCCAATTCAATGGCGGCCTGCATCCCGGCGAAACCCGCACCCAGAATGACGATGCGCGGCATTAGGCCTAGAGTATCACGAACTGCAAACGGTTTTCCGGCTGCAGGCGGCTACGCCTCCTTCATTTCCATCTTGTTCGGATCCCACTCCAAGACCCGATTCTCCCGGTAGCTGATGTTCGCCATGAGCGACGGAACGGTCGCCCGTTGACCGAACACCGCATCCTGATCGATGGGAGTTCCCTTCCTCATCGCTTCGAAAAGTACGTTGAAGTGATCGACCCGACTGTCATAACCGGCCGGCGCGCGGAATTCGCTGCTCCCCTCCGCGGCGGGAGCTTCCGCCGCAGGGCGCCGCGCGATTTCCTGGCGAAATTGTTCGGTTAAGGCTTCTTGCTGTTCTTCGGAAAAAGTTCGGACGGAGTTGTAGCCGCGCACCAGTTCCTCCAGAGAAGGCTCCGAACGGCGGCGGCGTTCCACCGTCACTCTAGCCTCGCCGACCGACATGACTCCTTCGCTTCCGACCAGCAGGAAGGACGCGCCGCGACCGGCATCGACGAAATTGGCCCCCAACCAGAGATTGAAGCTGGGATGGCTCTCGGTGGCTGGGTATTCATACAAGCCCAGAATGACGTCCGGCACTTCGCGGCCGTCCTTCCAGAATCGCAGGCCGCCCATGGCCACGGCCCGCGTCGGACCGGTGGAATTCAGGATCCGATGCAGGGCGGTGAAGCGGTGCACGTACATGTCGCCGGCTACTCCGGTACCGTAGTCCCAATACTTGCGCCAACTGAAAAAGCGGTCGGCGTCAAAGGGGATTTTGGGAGCATGGCCCAGGAAGGCGTCCCAACGGATCGTCTCTTCAGAGGCGTCCAGCGGAATCGTGTATTGCCAGGCGCCCAGACCGCTGTTCCGACTGATCAGAATGTCGACCATGTTAAGGTCGCCGATCGCGCCCGCCTGATACAGCTCTCTGGCCTTCTCGGTCACGACCGATGAACTCACCTGACTTCCGACCTGAAAGACCTGTCCCGTGCGCTTTTGCGCCTCGATGACGGCCTTCCCCTCCTCCGGCTTCTGCACCATCGGCTTTTCACAGTAAACCGCCTTTCCGGCCTCCATCGCTTCAATCGCCATCTTCTGGTGCCAATGATCCGGCGTGGCGATGATGACCGCGTCGATATCGGAGCGATTCAGCAGCTCCCGATATTCGTCGGTTGTATCGACTTCCCTGCCGAACACCTCTTTGGCGCGGGCGAGTCGACCCTTGTAGCAGTCGGCGGCGGCCACAAACTCGACTCCCGGAATCTTCAAGGCCGTCTGAGTGTCCTCAAATCCAATGATTCCCATCCCGATGGTGGCCAGACGAATGCGGTCGTTGGCCGCAACCTGGCGGGCCGATTCATAGCTCCTTGCCGGCAAGACCGCCGTCCGCGACGAAGCCGCAATCGCAGTCCCTGCCGCAACTTTCAAGAATTTTCGGCGAGAAGTTCCCCTTTCATACATCGTGATTTCCCCTTCTTAAAAAAATTCCACTGTCCGGAAGAACTCGTTTTCTTTTACCATATCAGCAGGCGTTCCACCACGGCAACGCCGGCAGGCAATGTTCCGCTCCAGAGCGAAGAGGAATGGGTCGGGGAGTCAGAAGTCGAGATTCAAAGTCGCGAACTACACGCCCCAAGAACCCGGAACGAAGATCGCAGCACGCGGAACCCCTGATGGGAGAAAAGCAAAATGCAGAAGAAGCTGAGAAGCCGCCTCTGGTTTGACGATTCCGCAGATCCCGGAATGACTGCCTTGTATCTGGAAAGGTACTTGAACTATGGACTGACCCGGGAGGAATTGCAGTCGAGCCGTCCAATCATCGGAATCGCTCAAACGGGAAGCGACCTGTCGCCCTGCAACCGAGTGCATGTCCGCCTCGCCGAGCGGGTCCGAGCCGGGATCCGGGACGCCGGCGGCATCCCAATGGAGTTTCCGGTCCACCCGATTCAGGAGACGGGCCGAAGGCCGACTGCGGCGCTGGATCGCAACCTGGCGTATCTGGGACTGGTCGAGATTTTATTCGGTTACCCGCTGGACGGAGTGGTTTTGACCACGGGGTGCGACAAGACCACGCCTGCCCTCCTGATGGCCGCGGCGACGGTTGACCTTCCGGCAATCGTGCTGTCGGGCGGGCCCATGCTCGACTCCTACTGGCAGGGAGAACTGACCGGCTCCGGAGCGATCATCTGGGACTCCCGACAGCGCCTTTCCGCCGGTGAGATCGACTATGCGCAATTCATGGAGATGGTGGCGGAATCCGCTCCCAGCGACGGTCATTGCAATACGATGGGCACAGCATTGACGATGAACTCGCTCGCCGAAGCGCTCGGGATGTCCCTGCCCGGCTGCGGAACCATTCCGGCGCCCTATCGGGAGCGCGGTCAGATGGCGTATCGAACCGGCAGGCGAATCGTGGAGATGGTTCGAGAGGATCTCACGCCCGCCAAGGTCTTGACCCGGGAAGCCTTTGAAAACGCTATTGCGGTGAACTCCGCAATCGGCGGCTCGACGAACGCCCCGCCTCATTTGATCGCCATCGCCCGCCATGCCGGAGTCGAACTGGAAATTGAAGACTGGCAGACGGTCGGCTACGAAGTCCCGCTGCTAGTCAACTGCAAGCCGGCCGGGGAGTTTTTGGGCGAGGCCTTTCACCGGGCAGGCGGGATTCCGGCCGTGGTGTCCGAACTGATGAAGGGAGGTTGGATCCGTCCAAATGCGCTGACGGTCAGCGGGAGAACCATCGGCGAGAACTGCGCAACCAGCCCGATCGCCGACAGCAGAGTCATCCGCACCTGCCGTTCTCCGCTTCGCGAGAATGCAGGCTTTCTGGTTTTGAGCGGAAATCTTTTTGAATCCGCAATTTTGAAGACTTCCGTGATCGGAGACGAATTTCGACGGAGATTTCTTTCCAAAGGGAGCTTTCAGGGAAAGGCCGTGGTCTTCGAAGGCCCCGAGGACTATCACGCTCGCATCAATGACCCCGCACTGGCCGTCGACGAGAGATGCATCCTGGTCATCCGCGGCTGCGGGCCGCTCGGTTACCCGGGATCCGCCGAAGTCGTCAACATGCTTCCCCCGGATGAACTGGTCAAGAAGGGGATTTCCGCCCTGCCGACGCTGGGAGACGGCCGGCAGAGCGGCACTTCCGCCAGCCCCTCGATCCTGAATGCCTCGCCGGAGTCCGCCGCAGGAGGGAATCTGGCTCTGCTGCGGACAGGCGATGAAATTCTGATCGACCTGAATCAGCGCCGAGTCGATGTCCTGCTTTCAGAGGAAGAACTGGAATCCAGACGGAAGGCGGAACTGCCCGTCTTGAATCATCAGACTCCATGGCAGGAGCTGTACCGGCAGACGGTCGGTCAGCTTTCCACCGGCGCCTGCCTGGAAGCGGCCACTCGATATCATCGAGTGGTCGGAAACGTCCCCAGACATTCCCATTAAACCCGGATTCGCGGATGGCCTTGGCGTAAATCCCGCCGCAACGATTCCCTCTGTGTCATAATCTCCGGCGTTTGAGCAGGAATCGAGACGAGAAGAACCTAACCCGGATCTTGCACGCAGATCCTGCTGCGGCGTCGGACCCGCGTGCAAGATCCGGGCTAAAATCGCAATTTCGGTTTGTTTCCCGCACTGAACACACGGCTCGGACGCTATGCGACCGATCCGTGCAAACACTGTGGGCCAGCGCCTGTTTTACTTGAAAGGAAGAAGACGCCATGGGAATCGTACGGTATCTGGATGAATCCAACGCAACCTGCTGGGGATTTCGGAAATCCTCCGGCCTAATTCTGAAGGCCGATGGAGATCCCTTCCAAGGCTTGAAATCAAGCGAAGAAGAGGCGTCCGTAAAGAGGTTGCTGGCGCCGGTCCGGCCCACCGCAGTGCTGGCGATCGGCTTGAACTACCGCCACCACGCGGCCGAAAGCGGGATGCCGATCCCCGAATTTCCGGTCGTCTTCATGAAGACGCCTTCAGCCCTGCAGCACCCGGAGGGGCCGATCGAGATTCCTCGACGCCTCGCCAGCGACCAGGTCGACTACGAAGCCGAGCTGGCCGTCGTAATCGGCAAAACCTGCAAAAACGTGAATCGGGGATCAGCATTCGATTATGTTCTTGGCTACACCTGCGCCAACGATGTGAGCGCGCGGGACTGGCAATTGAAAAAGGGCGGCGGACAGTGGTGCCGCGGAAAGACATTCGACACCTTTCTCCCGCTGGGCCCGGAATTGGTCGCTCCGGAGGAGATCCAGGATCCCGGACAGTTGAAGATCCGATCGCGGGTCAACGGACAAACCATGCAGGACTGGCACACCGGCGACATGATCTTTGACGTTCCCGCTCTGATCGAGTTCCTCAGCGGAAGCACCACCCTGGAGACGGGAACCGTGATCCTGACCGGGACCCCCCATGGCGTCGGCGCCGCTCAGAAGCCTCCACGGTTCCTCCAATCCGGCGATCAGGTCGAAATTGAAATTGAAAGGATCGGCGTGCTGCGCAACCCGGTTCAATGGGAAGGGGAAGGGTAGTTCTTCGTTCCGCGTTCTTCGTTCTGGGTTTTGGGTTCTGGGTTCTGCCTGCGGCGTGCCTTTGCAAGTTTTTTTGGCGAGCTGAACCGCCGGATGTCGGAGCGACGGGCCCCGCCTCGGGGCCCGTTGACGGGAGGCGTTCAGCGAGGGCTATGTGGGTTCAGCGAGGCGGTTTGCCAAGAATCGACGCGCCCGAAGCGGCCGCGTCGCTCCGACAATCCCGCCGCCCCGGCCAACTGGAGGCATGGGGGGCGTTCTGCGTTCCGCGTTCTGGGTTCAGGCCGCAAGGCCGGCAGTCTTTAGCCCAGTCCGTCAGGGCTGGGTTGATGTCCACACCCCCAACCCAGAGCGCCCGTCAGGGTGCGGCACGGTTCGAAGCGCAACCGATCTTCGTTCAGCGTTCTGGGGTGCGCTTGAAAAACGCGCAAAACTCAGATCCTTGGAAATGGAACGAAGAACCCAGAACGAAGAACTTTCTCCATCAGATGGGAGTCGACTGTGGCCGAATCTTTGAAAGTTGTAATATCGAATACTGTTATATCATAACGATTAATATACGATAATGATATATTCAATCATTTCTATCTGTGACGTCGACCACTTTTTTGAAACTCAGCGGGCCAGAACGCGTCTACTGAGGGAAACAGAAAATTCAAGTGGTTAATGCGACCGAGAATTCTCTCTTCGGTCTTTTTTTATATTG
>DATKAT010000033.1:0-19702 GCA_035514675.1 Acidobacteriota bacterium
TCCGGGCAACAGGGGTTTGCGGCCCCCGGACTGCGTTGCTCGTCGTCGACGATGCACCGGCATCGCCTTCCTCCTCGCGCCTTGCCGGCTGACCGCAGATCCCTGTTGCACGACGCACCAGGACTTCGATCACGGGCTGCCAGGCCTCCTCGACGTACTGCACGAGTACGACTGCGGAGGCCTTCGTCGCGCGCCTTGCATCCACGCCGCTCTCCGACGCCTCGCGACGGACCCGCGTGCAAAATCCGGATTAGGATCCGGTGCGAGGGACTTTACTGCGCCGGCTGGTATGCCGACAGGTCGCGCATCAACTGTTCGAATTGCTGCGGGCTGAGCGCTTGTTCCGCATCGCAGAGGGCCTCCTGGGGATGAGGGTGGACTTCCACCAGGATGCCGTCGGCGCCGACGGCGCGAGCCGCGCGGGCCAGAGGCGGCACCCAGTCGGCCCTGCCGGGCGCGTGGGAGGGATCGACGATGACCGGCAAGTGGCTTTGCTCTTTTAAAACGGCTACGGCGCCCAGATCGAGCGTGGTCCGAGTGGCGGTTTCAAAGGTTCGAATGCCGCGTTCGCACAGAATCACCTGTTGGTTGCCTTCGGCCAGGATGTATTCGGCCGCCATCAGGAGTTCCTTAATGGTGGAGCTCATTCCCCTTTTCAGCAGGATCGGCTTACTGACCTTTCCCAGCTCCTTCAGGAGGGGGAAGTTCTGCATATTGCGGGCGCCTACCTGGAGCAGATCGACTCGCTCCGCCATGGCCTGAACCTGTTCGGCGGCCAGAACCTCGCTGACGACCGGCATTTCGTGGGCGCGGCCGGCTTCGACCAGCAGCTCCACTCCTTCGGCGCCGAGTCCCTGAAATGAATACGGACTGGTCCGCGGCTTATAGGCGCCGCCGCGCAGGATCCGGGCCCCCAGCGACCTGACCAAAGCGGCGCATTGCATGATCTGCCGGCGCGATTCTACGGCGCAAGGGCCGGCCATGACGACGAAATCGCCGTCTCCGACGGGCACGTCTCCGACGAGTACGGTTGTCCGTTCGGGACGTCGCTTGCGGCTGATCAGCGGCTGCGCGCGCGGCGCCGAGGCGGCTGGCGGCGCGGGTTCTGCGCTTTCCAGCACCTGCGTCATGGAAATCGGCGGCCGCCGCTCCGCGCCGTCCCGCTCGGCCCGCGGATAGCATCCCAGAATGCGCAGCAGTCGGGCCTTGGATCTGACGTCGTCCAGGGCCCGCAACATCCTCTCCTCGGCGATGTTTCCATCCATGTCCAGATAGAACTGGTACTGCCAGGGAGAGCCTCGTCGCGGCCTGGACTCGATCTTCGTCAGGTTGATTCCCTGAGCGGCCAGAGCCGCCAGACAGGAGACCAGAGCGCCTTCCCGGTGTTCGGTCACCAGCAGGATCGAAGTCTTGGCCGGAATCCGGAGGTCGACCTGAACGGGATCGCGGGCCACCACCCAGAAGCGGGTGAAGTTCTCTTCGTGATCGGAGATGTTTTCGCGGATCACCTCCAGCCCGTAGAGTCTGGCCGCCTCCCGACTGGCCACGGCGGCCTGGGTGGGGTTTCCGTCTTCTTTGACCTTTCGAACCGCCTCGGCCGAATCGATGAAGGATTGAAACGTGATGGTGGGTTGAGATTCGGCGAATTTGGTGCACTGCTCCAGCGCGACAGGATGGGAAATCACGGTCTGAACGTCCTCCGGCGAGGTTCCCGGAAGACCGATCAGACAATGCTCGATGCGCAGGATTTCTTCTCCGACGACGTGGAGGCGGCTGTGTGCGATCAGGTCGTACACCCGGTAAATGCTTCCAGCCAAGGCGTTTTCGGCGGGCAGCAGCGCCAGATCCGCCTGCGCGTTTTCGAGCGCTTGAATCGCTTCGGCGAATCCGGGAAACCCCACGGGCTCGATCTTCTCGGAAAAGTGCTTTCGGGCGGCCATCCAGGAGTAGGCTCCCCGAGTCCCTTGAAAAGCGACCTTTCGAGTGGCGCTCAATGTGGGGTTCCGGCGCTCCTGGACTTTGCGCGACTGGCACTCGCGGGCGAATCCGATCAACTGGCGGAGGACGTTCTGAGCCAATCGGGGGTCGAGCTTACGGAGGCGGGCCTTGTCGGCGATCCGTAGCAACAGCTCCTGTTCTCTTTCCTGATCGAACAGCGGGAGGCTGTCGTCCTCCTTTCGATTCAGAATCTCCTCGACCACCTTCATGCGCTCAGCCAGAACTTCCAGCAGCGCGTCGTCGGTTTCATCGATCCGAGCTCGCAAATCCTTGAGCTGTTCCATCTCTGATTCTCCTGCACTGAAAATAAAAAAGCCCACCGACCCTGCAGAGGTCAGCGGGCGATCGCTTCCAAACTGTCGCGCGCCTTGCCTTAGGCAGCCCGACCGCCGGCGTGCCTGCCTCCCTCCGGGGCGGGCAACGCAAAAAACGGAAAGCCAAAGAAACGGTCGAATCGCTGCATGACGAAACCTTCCATTAAAGTAACGGAGTTCGGTCGCATTGGTCAAGCTCCATTTCGCTGCAGGCTTCCGTCGGCGGGCTAGCGATGTCATCCGTTTAACGAAGCTGAATGCCGAGGACCTTCAGCTTTCGATGCAGGTGGGTCCGCTCCATTCCGATGGCGCGCGCCGTCCTCGAGACGTTGCCGTCGTTTTCCAGCAGATGCTTCAGAATGAAATCCCTTTCGAAGGCCTGTCGAGCCTTTCGCCACAGAGGCTCAGCGCCGTCGTTTGCTGAGACGCCCCGCAGCATGGACATGGGGAGGTGTCGCACGCCGATGCGGGCTTCCGGGACCATGATCACCAGTCTTTCCACGATGTTCCGGAGTTCCCGGACGTTGCCCGGCCAGCGGTAGGAGTTCATTTTTTCGAGGGCCGCCGGCGCCAGTTTCTTCGGCTTTTTCCCGTTGCGCTCGCAGTAGTAGTTCAGGAAGTATTCGACCAGATCCGGAATGTCCTCCTTCCGGTGTCTAAGAGGAGGGACTTCGAACGGGATGACGTTGAGGCGAAAGAACAGGTCCTCCCTGAAGCGTCCGGCCTCGATTTCCGCGTCGAGGTCCTTGTTGGTGGCGGCGATGACGCGGACGTCGACCGAAACCGGTTCGCTGCTGCCAACCGGATGGAAGCGCTGCTCCTCCAGCACGCGCAGCAGCTTGGCCTGAGTCTTGAGGCTCATATCCCCGACTTCATCCAGAAATAGGGTCCCCTGGTCTCCCTGTTCGAACTTGCCTTTCCGCGCCTCGGTAGCGCCCGTAAAGGCCCCTTTGACATTGCCGAACAGCTCGCTCTCGATCAAGTCTTCGGGGATGGCCGCGCAGTTGACTTCCACAAAAGGACGGTCCTGCCGCGAGCTTCGGAGGTGCAGTTGACGGGCCACCAACTCCTTTCCGGTTCCGTTTTCCCCATAGATGAGAACCCGCCCTTCAGTGGGGGCGGCGTACTCGATCTGTTGACGCAGAGCCTGCATGGGAACCGAACTGCCGATCATGGCGGTTTCCTGGCGAACAAAGTCGCGCAGCCGCCGGTTCTCTTCTTCGAGCTTCTTCTGGCGCAGGGCGTGTTCGAGCACCAGAAGCACTTTTTCCAGGGAGAGGGGCTTTTCGATAAAGTCGAAAGCTCCCAGCTTGACCGCCTGCACGGCCGTTTCAATGGTTCCGTGTCCTGAGATCATGATCACGTACTGCGAGGGTCGGACGCTGCGAACCTGTTTGAGGACCTCGATTCCATCGATTCCGGGCAACCAGACGTCGAGAAAAATCACATCGAAGCTGTGGCGGGAGACGGCCTTGACGCATTCCTCTCCGCTGGCGGCCGTCGCCACGGAATAGTCCTCGTCCTGCAGAATTCCCTGAAGGGATATCCGGACGTTTTCCTCGTCGTCGACGATCAGGAGCTTGCAGCGGGTCATTTCTTTGAGTCTATCGGCAGCTCGATTATAAACCGGGCGCCGCGCGGCGGATTCGATTCGGCGCGGACGGAGCCGTTGTGCTCGGAAACGATCTGGCGGACGATGGCCAGGCCCAGGCCCGTGCCTTTTCGTTTGGTGGAGAAGTAAGGGAGGAAAAGCTGTTCGAAATCCTCCGCGTCGATTCCGGTTCCGTTGTCTTCGATCGTTAAAGCGGCGGTTTTGCGAGAGGCATCGAGGCGGCTGGTGATGCTGATTCTCCGCGGCGCTTCGACATCGGCCAGAGCGTCCAGTGAATTGTCAATGAGGTTGACCAGCACGCGTTGCATCTGCTCCGCATCGACTTTGACCTCCGCCAGTGCGGGATCGATCCGAGTCGTCACTTCGACCTGGTGCAGCGCGCCGTCGTATCGGGCCAGGGTTTTTTCGACCAGCTCCCGAAGGTCGACCGGACAGGGTCTGGAAATGGGCAGGCGAGCGAACCGCGAGAATTCGCCCACAAGGTTCTTCAACAGCTCCGATTCCGCTCGGATAATCCGGGTGGATTCTTCCAGCATTCTTGCGAAGTCGCGCCACTGCGGACTCCCGCTCTGGGAAGAATTCGGGAAGAGGCGCAAGAATCGCTTTTCAATGCGCTGGGCGGAAAGTTGAATTGGCGTCAGCGGGTTCTTAATTTCATGGGCCAGGCGACGGGCGACCTCTTGCCAGGCGGCGAACTTCTCGGCTCGGATCAGTTCGGTCAGGTCGTCCAGCACGATGAGAAACTCCTCCCTTTCGCCTTCCAAATCGATGGAGTTCAGCGTGACCGTAGCCGCCACGTAGAGCCGCTGATCCCCTCGCTGCAAGATGACCTGCCTCCGGTAGGTCCCGTACAGGCGCGCCCGCTTCTCCAGCTCCTGAAATTCGCGATGCACTTCCGGGCTGGCGACCTTTTCAATGGGCCGGTTCAAAATCGCCTGGCGGGTCGTCTGCAGCATGCGCAGCGCAGCCTCGTTGGCGGTGCGGACGACTCCGTCCTGATCGACGGTGAGGACTCCTGTTGCGATATTCTGAAGAACCGTTTCGATGTAACGCCGTCGCTCGTCGAGCCGGACATTGGTCTGGCGCAGCTCCTCGTTGGCCTTTTCGAGCTGGAGCCGATTCTGTCGAAGTTGCGCTGCCATTCGATTAAAGGCCTCGACCAGAACCCCTAGTTCATCCATTGCGTCAACCTGCACGCGATGGCCAAGATTCCCTTCGCTCAGCTCGCGAGCGCCCTCCGCGAGGGCTTCCAGCGGAATGGTCAGCCGTCGCGCGATGTAGCCGCCCAGCCATACGAATCCGAAAACGACGGCCACGGTCGTCAGAGCCAGGATGGAAAAGTAGTTGATGCGCAGCGAAGCAAGCGTCCCCGTGAGCCCCCGATAGGTCTGATTAGCCTCGGCCACGGCAGCCGTGTGAAAGGCTACGCTTTGGGGAATTTCAAAGTAAAGAATCAGAGCCGACGCTCTCCCCTCGCGCAGCAATGGGAGTCCGACATACCCCGCGTCGACGAAGCCTTCTCCGCGATGCAGCCGCCTCCGCAGTCTGTAGATGCTTTCGCCGCTCAAGACGCGCTCCAGCCCATCCGCTCCCGGAGCGACGTCATCAATCTCTTGCTCTTGTGCCGCCGACGTGTCGCGATCGGGTCCGATCAGTTGGAACCCAGTAAATCCGGCGTCCCCCACCGCCCGCCCCCACTCCTGAATTTCGGTTGCTTCAAAGTCTTTCGCCAAGCCGGCCGCACGCAGCAGAATCAACTCCTGCCGCTGTCGGTAATACTGGTCGGAAATGGCCTGCGACGAGTCCAGGAGCTGCTCGGATGGGGCGCTCACCCATTTGGTGAGATTCTGATTGATCAAGCCGAAGGCCAGAAAAAACATGATCATCGCTGGAAACAGCGAGAAGATCGTAAATGTCAGAATCAGCTTCCCTTTGATCCGGCCCCGCTCCTGCGCGGGGTACTCAAACAGCAGCTTGATGAGGTTCCGGGCCAGCAGGTAGGTCAGGGCCAGGACGATGATGAAGATCAGCGCCCAGATCAATGCCCACAAATTGAAGAACCAAACGAAGTTCTCGTTGCCGACTGAAGAGGGGTTCAGGAAGATCACGCTGGTCAGGAAAGCCAGCGCAAAGAGGAGGGAAAGCCCCGAGATCCAGTAAATTCTCCTGCGCAATCTCTCCCGTTTCATTCTTCTCTCGTTCAAAAAAGGCGGGCCCGCATCGACCGACCGCTTTCCAAATGCCCGCCCTTCAGGAGCGCGCCGAACCCTCCCTATCTACGGAATTGCCAAGGACTTCAGATGTCGTATATTTTAACCCAATGCGCGGACGGTTGGTTTCAGGTTTCAAGTTTCAGGTTTCAGGTTCCAGGTTTCAGCGCCGAACGCTCGAAGCTCTGAACTTCGGAAATTTCTTATGTTGCGAATAGGAATTGACACTGGAGGCACCTTCACCGACTTTGTGGTCTTCGATGGCGACCGCGTATCGGCTTTCAAGCTCCCATCGACTCCAGACCAGCCGGAGAGGGCGGTTTTGGACGGCCTTTCCCGGATCGTCGCCGACCGCACCGACTTTCTGCTGCAGCATGGCTCGACGGTGGCCACCAATGCTCTCCTGGAGAGGAAGGGCGCACACACGCTGCTGATCACGAACGAAGGCTTTGAGGACATTTTGGAGATTGGGCGCCAGAATCGTCCCGGCCTGTACAGCCTGGAAGCATCGCGGCCGGAGCCTCTGGTCTCGCGAAAATTTCGGATCGGCGTGCGGGAGAGAACGCTTTGGGACGGCTCTTCGCTGGTGCGGCTTGAGGATAAGAGTCTGAGTTGGCTCAAGAATAAGGTGACCCAATTGAAGCCGGAATCGGTCGCGGTCGTTCTGCTGTACAGCTATCTTGCGCCGGAGAACGAAAGACGTATTGAAGCGGCCTTGCAGGACGCGCCGATTCCCGTTTCGCTTTCGCACCGAATCCTGCCGGAGTTCAGGGAATACGAGCGCACGTCCACAACCGTCATCAACGCCTATGTCCGCCCGATTATGGCGCGGTATCTGTCGGCGCTGCGCGGTGACGAGACGGTTCGGCGCGGGCGCTTCACGGTGATGCAGTCCAACGGCGGCTCCATCGCCTCGGAGGCGGCCGAGCTGGAGCCGGTGCGGACGCTCTTTTCCGGACCCGCCGGAGGGGTGGTGGGCGCTTTTGAAGTGGCCCGGCGCGCCGGCATCGACAAGATCATTACGCTGGACATGGGCGGGACTTCAACCGACGTGTGCCTGTGCGACGGCAAGATCGAGACCTCCCATGAATCGACCATCGATCATCAGCCGGTCGCCGTGCAGATGATCGGGATCCAGACTGTCGGCGCGGGCGGCGGCTCCATCGCCTGGGTCGACGACGGCGGGCTCCTGCGGGTGGGCCCTCGGAGCGCGGCCGCGGAGCCCGGGCCTGTGGCGCTGGGCAGAGGCGAAGAACCCACGGTAACTGACGCTCACCTGTACCTAGGCAGGATGGAGCCGGATTATTACCTCGGGGGAAAGATCAAGCTCTCGCCGGAAAGGATTCGGCCGGCCCTCGATCGTTTGGGGGACGCGCTGGCCCGGGCGGGAGGCCGCACGTGGGATCCCATTGAAATTGCGGAGGGGATCATTCGGATTGCAAACGCCCAGATCGAACGGGCGCTGCGCGTGATTTCGCTTCAGAAGGGGCATGACACGCGGGATTTCACGCTGGTTTCGTTTGGAGGGGCCGGGGGTCTTCACGCCTGCAAGCTGGCTGAACAGATGATGATTCCGCGCATCCTCGTTCCTCTCAATCCGGGCACGCTATCGGCTCAGGGGATTCTTCAGAGCGACGTCATCCAGGACGCCTCGCTCACGGTCATCGGTTCCAGTCGGGACGCCGAGTTGGAATCCAGGTTGCGGGAAGCGTTCGAGGCTCTGGAAGAAACGGTGCGAAGAGAAATGTCCGAACAGGGGTTTGAATCCGATCAGGTCGAGCTGGAAAGAAGCGTGGACGTCCGATATGCCGGGCAGTCTTACGAAATCAACACTCCCTATGGGGAAGCCTACGTCGCCGCGTTTCACTCTCTTCACGAAAGACTGTATGGATACTGCAACGAAAGGCTCCCAGTGGAAGTCGTCAACGTGCGGCTGCGCGGCCGCGCCCGATATCCGCAGCGGGAATGGGTCGGACGCCCGCTGGAGGGGGAGGAGCCGCCTCCGGGCGCCATGATTCAGGAAAAGCAGGTGATCCTGGGAGGTCAGCCGCAGCCCGTACGGTTTTACCTGCGCAGCCAGTTGCGGCCGGGAAATCGGATTCCGGGCCCGGCCATCGTGCTGGAATACGGGGGGACCACGTACGTTCCGGCCGACTTTCAGGCCCGAGTCGACGAGTGGCTCAACCTGGCGCTCATGCGATCCGCGGCATAGCGCAACGGGGGGCGCTTCAGCCGACGGGCCAGCGATCGGCGCCAACGCCGCCGGCCCCGCCGGCTCAATCGCTTTCGGGCAGGAGCCGGTACATCAGGATTCCGGCGGCCACGGAGAGATTGAGGGATTCGACTTTTCCGAGCATGGGGAGGCGAAGGAGAAAGTCGCAATGGCGGCGGACCAGCGGTCTGAGGCCGCGACTCTCGCCGCCCACGACGACGACCCATCGCAGCGACCGGTCCAGCGGGCCGGCGTCCTCGCTCCCCCGCATGTCCAGACCGACCGACCAGAATCCGGATTCCTTCAGGCGCTCCAGCGTGCGGACCGTGTTCGAAATCCGACCTGCTTTCAAGTTGAGAGCCGCCCCGGCGCTGCTATGAACCACTACGGGGGTGATCCCGGAGCTGTGCCGGGAGGGGAGCAGGACGCCTTCCACGCCGGCCGCCTCGGCAGTGCGGAGTAGGGCGCCCAGATTGCGAGGGTCTTCGACGCCGTCGGCGATCAGCAGTCGAGAAGGCTTCGTCGTCAGGATGTCTTCCAGCGACATCAGACTAGACGGCGTCATTTCGGCCAGAACGTTCTGGTGATGGGCCCTTCCGCTTTTGCGATCCAAGGCCGGGAGCGGCTCAAATTGCACGGGAACCTGCAAAATTCGAGCCTGGTCGATGATTTCCTGCAGTCGGGCGCCCGATTTGCCGCGCGCGACCACGATTCGCTGGATCTTGTTCGGAGTCGCCTCGAGAGCCTGACGCACCGGGTGAATGCCGTAAAGTATCATTTCTCCCCACCCCTCCCGCCTGCCGGCAGCCGAATCTTTCAACGCCGGTCGCGGCGCAGGCGCTTCCCCATGGCGCCAGTATAGCAACGCGGCGACCCTGCATCATTAGCAGCCTGTGGCCTTTTACCGCTGGCTGTTCGACTTCCGCCTCGGTCGGGTAAATCACTGAGATATAATGGCCTCTAATGAATTGGCGTCGGATCGTACTGCTGGCCTGCTCCATCCTGCTGGGGATCGGTTGCTCAACTCGCGCACGAGAAACCGATTTTCGAGTGGTCGTGCTCGGATTCGACGGCGTGGACCCGAGGCTGGTCCAGGAGTGGATCGAGCATCTGCCCAATATCCGCCGTCTGGCTGCAACCGGCTCCTTTACGTCTTTGGGCACCACCAACCCCCCGGAATCGCCGGTGGCGTGGGCCTCCTTCGCTACGGGGATGAATCCGGGAAAGCATGGAATCTTCGACTTTCTCAAGAGAGATCCGGAGACCTATTTCCCCGACATCGGGCTGGTGGAAATGGAAGAGGGCTCCTTTCTCTTCAACCTGGTGCCCATCCGAAAACCTCGGCTGACGAACAATCGCAAGGGGCTGTCTTACTGGAAACATCTTGACTCCAGCGGAATTCGCACTTACAACTTGAGGCTGCCGATCGAATATCCCCCGGAAAGGCTGAACCACGGTCGAACCTGGGTCGGATTGGGCGTTCCGGACATTCGAGGCACCTGGGGCACATACTTCTATCTGGCGACGGATCTGACTCAATGGGACCTGCGGGAGACCGAGTTCGGCGGCAGGCTCATCAAACTCGAATTCGAAGAAGGGGACCTGATGCGGGCTCCGCTGGACGGGCCGCGCGATCCTCGCAGCGACGCCTTCGAGCGGATCGAGATTCCGTTGGAGCTGGAATTGACCGAGGATTTGTCGGCGGTCGTCATCCGCCTGCAGGGACAGGAGCAGACGGTCGAAGAAAGGGAGTGGAGCGACTGGTTCCGATTCTCATTCTCGGCCGGCCCCTTCGTTTCTTTGCAGGGGATCAGTCGCTTTTTCGTCCTGGAGACGTTTCCCGAAGTGCGCCTCTACCTGATGCCTATCAGCCAGGCTCCCGACCATCCGCCGCTTCCTATTTCCGATCCGGCCGGTTTCTCCGCTTCGCTGGCGGATCGATACGGCTTGTTCAAGACCGTCGGCTGGATTCATGAGACCTGGGGGCTGAACGAAGAGCAGATCGACGAGGAGATCTTTCTGCAGGACCTGTTTCGAAACATGGATCATCTGGAGCGAGTGCTGCTCGACGCGCTGGACGATCGGGAGGCTTCCCTGTATACGGCCGTGTCCACGGCCACAGACAGCGTCGCCCACATGTTTTATCGATTGATCGATCCGGAGCATCCGCGCTACAACGCCGAACAGGCGGAACGGTACGGGGACTCGATTTTGAAGGTCTATCAAAGGATGGACGCCATCATCGGGAGAACTTTGGAACGTCTGGACGGGGAGGACGTTTTGATCGTGATTTCCGATCACGGTTTCCACTCGTGGCGGAAAGAGTTCAACACCAACACCTGGCTGGCTCGAAACGGCTATCTGACGCTGAAGGGGGCTGGCGGGCAGGCGGATCCAACGAGAATGGAGGATCTGTTCAGCGGCGGCAGCTTCTTTCCGAATGTAAGCTGGCCGGAAACGCGAGCCTACTCACTCGGACTGGGCCAGATCTACATCAATTTAAAGGGAAGAGAGGGGCAGGGAAGCGTCGAACCCGGCGAGGAATATCTGCGACTGACTCAGGAGATTCGCCGGCGCATCCTGGAGTACCGCGACCCCGACACGGAGGAGCCGGTCCTGGAAGACGCCTTTTTGCGGGAGGAAATCTATCAGGGGCCTTACGTGGAGGAGGCTGGAGACATCCAGCTCAGCTTTTTGCCCGGGTACAGGACTTCCTGGCAGACTTCTTTGGGCGCCGTCCCGCCCAATATTCTGGTGGCCAATCTCAAGAAATGGAGCGGAGACCATAGCTCGTCGAGTCCCGAAGACACGCACGGATTTTTTCTCTCGAATCGCCGATTGCAGACGCCTGCTCCCGCCATCGTCGACATCGCTCCGACCCTGTACAGTCTCTTCGGCGTGGAAATCCCCGCCGATGTAGACGGTCGTCCGCTGGCACTTCAATAGATTTAAGCGGAATACGCGGAGTTTTCATTTTTCCGACGACGAACTTCTGACTCAGGACACTTGCCGAAGCGCTCAACGTTTGCTGCATCATTTCAGGAGGCGCTTCCAACAGCGCTCGAATACTGAAACCGATCGAGGGCGAAGCTTGCCGGCGGCGAGCCTGCAGTGGATTTAGAGAGCCGAGCGGAATTTTCTCAACCGCCAGGCTCGATCGTTATAGCGCGACGGAGCGAAAAGGATTTGATTGACGAACGGAAAAGTGCTTACAATAATATGTCAGGCCGTTCATCCAGCCTGAGGTTTATGATGAGATTTGTGCGCATTCTCTCACTGGTCGCTGTTTTTTCCCTGGCCTTTTCGACGGCCGGGTTGCGCTCCGGCTTCGCCTCCGACGGGACGGGCCAGTTGAGCGGCTTGATCCTGGGGGAATCGGGGCAGCCGCTTTCCGATGTGCTCGTCTCCATTCTGCAGTTCTCTTCCGACTCCGCCCTCCCCATCCTGACCCGCACCAACGAGAGCGGACGAATTCTGCTGCAAGATCTGGACGGCGGAACTTATCAGATTCTGGTCAAGAGCACCGAATACAGAAGTCCGATCCACCGTGTGGTTGAAATCTTTCCCGGCCGGACGGCCGTCGTGACGCTGATTCTTCAGCAGATGTTCGGAGTCGAGGGGGGGGAGGAAGAACACCTCAGCATCAAAGCCCTGTTTCGAACTTCCGGGGACCGACGACTCGTGTTTCGGCAGTTCCCCGATATGGGCGATCTGGCGGAGATTGAAGGCGCGGCCCCATTGTTCCAGGAAGGCGTGTTCCAGGTCTATTCCAACGCAGGTTTCGGAGGGGATTTCCTGGTTTTTCCAAACGACTCCTGGGCGGGAACCAGCACGAACTTCGCCGTTTCGGACACCCTGGTCGGCGGCGCGGACTACGTCTTTGCAGGGCAGCTCAGTTCCGGACAGGACTCGCTGTGGCGATTTCGGAATTTCTTCAATTATGAATTCGGCGACCGCCACTCGATGCGCCTGATTTTCGGTTACGGCCAAATGAATTTTCATGAGCCCCCGCTCGGCCTCCTGAATGATCCGATTCGGCTGGGAGACACTCTCGATCTCGTTTCCTCTCCCGGAACCACTCGAATCTTCAGCCTCGGATTGGAGGACCGATATCGCTTGAATCCGGCCCTTTCGTTTCAGTGGGGTCTGGATCTGGATCAGGTTCGGACGCGAGAGGCCAGCACCTTTATCAGCCCGCATGGCGAGATCCAGTTCAATCCGTTCCCGAAAAGCTCTTTTCGACTGCTGGCTTCGTCCAAGAGGGCGACGGTGGGGAACACGCTGCATCTGCCGGGCGGCCAGAGCGTGAATTTGGCGAACTCCGTGTTCGTGTCGCGCGTCGGCGATCAGGTCAGCGTTGGACAGTCGCGGCACTACCAGGGTTCATTCACCCAGGACCTGAGTCTTAACACGCAGGTCGAAGTGGCTTACTTTGAGAACCTGATGTACGGAGGCAGCGTTCCCGTCCTTGCGGTCTTTGAGGTCGATTCGACCAGAGACCTGCTCCATTTAGCCGACGACCAGACGCATACGAACGGGTATCGGATCTCAGTGCGTCGCACGCTGACCGACCATATTGATGCGGAAGTGTCCTTTGTGCGCGGGGGCGCTTTCGGACTGAAGGACGAACGAGATGCGTCTCTCTTGACCGGCGGTCTGCTGGGGACGCTTCTGGAGCGCCAGAGGTTCCACGCGCTTTCGACGCAGGTGCAAGCCTATGTGCCGGCCTCGGAAACGATGATTACGGCCCTGGTCAAAATCGTTCCGACGGGTCATCCCATTACGACGATCGACGCCTTTTCAGACGTTTTGGAGACGCACAACAAGGGACTGAGCCTGTTTGTCAGACAAATGGTTCCAGTGCCGGTCGGGTTTCTTGGATTTCTGGGCTTGGACGCCGTATTCCCGAGTCGGTTGGAAGCGTTGCTGGACGTACGGAATCTGCTGAACGATGATTTGGGAGCCATTCAGACCTCCGCCGGGCAGGTGGTACTGGTTCGAAACCCCCGAACCATCCGCGGCGGAATCGCAGTTAAATTCTAGCCGCTTATCCAAATCGTTGAATTCTGGATTCAATTTTTTGGATGCGGCGAGTCTGAAATCCCGCTTCAAATTCCACAATCCATCCTTTTCGGCGAAATTTGAGCCAACCTCCCCCGATTGGCATCGGAGTTGCATTTAAATTAATGCTTGAAAACAAAGGGGAGGATTCTCGTTACATGCGATTTGTCGCGGGCGCCATAAAACTTCCGGTCCTCATTTTGTCCGCTGCTGCGGTCTATTTGGGGCTGTTGAACGTTGTGGACCGCGTTTATTGGGTGCAGCCGGACGATGGGATTCGCTGGGAGCAGGGCGAGCACGGACTGAGCGTCGCATCGACGAGCCTCGTCGAACCCTCCAGAATTAATCCGGGCGACCGATTGTTGGACATCAACGGAATTTCGGTCCGCAACCTGAACGAATACACGGAAGTGCTCGAAGCGCTGGCTCAGGGATTCGGGCGGGCCGTTGTCGCCGATTATACGGTTCAGAGCGAGTCAGCCGGCCAACTGACCGTTCCCGTGCGCGTTGAACTGGCGTCGCAGTTCGGTTCCTCTGACTATCCGCTGGTGGCCGTCGCTTTCACGTTCCTGCTGATCGGGCTGTTTATTTTCCTTCGGAGCTGGCCGTCCAAGGGCGCCCTTCATTTTTACTTCATCTGCCTGGTGGCGTTCGTCCTTCTGCTGTATCGTCATTCCGGCCGAGGCGACGGATTCGACGTCGCGATCTATTCGATTTCCGCTGTCGCTTTTCTGCTGCTGCCGCCCCTCTTTCTTCATTTCTGCTGTTACTTTCCGGAGCGCATTCAAGGCCTGCCGAAAGGATGGCTTCCGAAGGCGGCCCTGTATTTGCCCTCTATTTTTCTAGGCGCGATCCACGGGTTGTGGTTTTCTGGAGGATTGCGACCCTGGGGACTGGCTCGCAGCCAATCTGTCGCCCAGCGCCTGGATCAATTGGAACTGTTTAGTTTCCTCGCCTACTTCATGCTGGCTGGCGTGATCCTGTTGTATTCCTGGCGTCACAGCAAGTCGCACATCGAGCAAAAGCAGATGAAGTGGGTCAGTTATGGAACGTCGCTGGGGGTAGCGCCTTTTGCGATTCTGTACGGCGCGCCGTATCTGATGAACCTGCCCATCAGCTGGTGGATGGAGGCCTCGGTTCTTTCGCTGGGCCTGATCCCGGTGTCATTCGCCTACGCCATCACGCGATACCGGTTGATGGATGTGGACCTGATTTTCAAACGAGGCGCATCTTACATTATCGCCAGTTCGGCGCTGTTGGCGCTTTACGTCGGCGCGGCGCTGGCGATGGCCCACACGCTGCGAGGATTTTCCACCGAGACCGGATTCTTCTTTCTGGCAGCGACTGCCCTCTTGATTGCATTCCTTTTTGCCCCGCTGCGCGGCGCGATTCAGGAACAGATCGACCGATTTTTTTACAAGGAACAGTACGATTACCGACGATCTTTCGCCAATTTCAGTCGCACGCTGACTTCGGAAATTCAGCTCGACGTGCTGGCTGAAAAAGTTTGCGACCGCATTCAAAAGACGCTCAGCGTCGCTCCCGTGGCACTGTACCTGCGCAAGGACGGCCAATCTTCCGAATACCGGCTCTATACGATGAAGGGGTTCCAGGATCGCAAAGCGAAGCATTCGATCCTGGTTTCGGAAAAGCATCTGTTGGAGAACCCGGAAGGTTTGGAACTTTCCTCACAGGGCTTGGGCGGCCCAGAGATGGACGCACTTCGTCGGGAGTTGACCGCGGACGGGGTTACTTATTTGCACCCGTTGCGCGTCCGGGGGCGACTGATTGGACTGCTCGCGCTCGGCAAGGGCGCCGACGGCGAGTTCCTCACGAGCGAAGACTTGCAGATGGTGTCGATGCTGTCCGATTATGCCGCGATCGCCATCGACAATTCCGTTCTGTACCAGTCACTGGACGCGAAGGCCGGCGAACTGGCGCAATTGAAAGCCTACAGCGAGAACGTCATCGAAAGCATCACGATCGGAGTTGCCGTCATTTCGGTAGACGGCACGATTACGGTCTGGAATAGTTCGATGCGCCGCCTCAGCGGCAAGACTCCGAAAGAAACCATTGGAAAACATGTCCGCGAAGTCCTGCCGGCGGATTTGCTTGATGCGATCGAAGGCATTGTCGACGGCCCCGACTGGTTTCTTCAGGAAAGCGCGCGCCTGTTCAAGACCCGCCTCTCCTTCGGCGAGGCGGAGGACCGGTTGGTCGACGTCACTTTGACTCCCTTCATTCTCCGTCCGGACGTTTATACAGGCGCCCTGCTGCTGATCGACGACGTTACGGAGAAAGTCCGCTTGGAAGGACAACTGGTCCAGGCCGAAAAGCTCAGCTCCATTGGATTGTTTGCAGCCGGCCTGGCCCACGAAGTGAATACTCCTCTGGCCGGAATTTCCAGCTACAGCCAGATGTTGCTGGAAGAAACCCACAAAGACGACCCCCGCCACGAATTGCTGCAGAAGATCGAAAAACAGAGTTTTAGAGCCTCCGAAATCATAAACAACCTCTTGAATTTCACGCGCTTCTCAGATTCGGATTTTGAAGAAGTCAATGTCAATTCCCTCATGATCGACACCCTCTCACTTCTGGATCATCAGTTTCGCAAGAACGAAGTTGAGGTGAAGGTGGACCTGGATCCGTCTCTCCCCATGACCACCGGAAGCGGAGGCAAGCTGCAACAGGTGTTCATGAATCTTTTCCTGAATGCCAAGGACGCAATGCCGAATGGCGGGCGCCTGCAGGTGAGGACATACGCTCGGAATTCAGACTTGATGGTGGAAGTTTCGGATTCCGGCGTCGGCATTACCCGCAAGGACATCAAGAGAATCTACGATCCTTTTTTCACGACGAAGGAAGTGGGAAAGGGCACCGGTCTGGGCCTCTCCGTTTCGTACGGAATCATCCAGGAGCATGCGGGCAGAATTGAAGTGCAGAGCAACCCGGGCGAGGGCACTGTATTCCGCCTGAGTCTGCCCGTTAAGCGCGTCCAGTAAGGATTTGAGATACAATAGAAGCATTCACGGCGAAATGAAGTAAAAATGCCTGTTTCCCCGACGATCCTGCTCGTTGACGACGAAGAGATCATGCGGGAAGTAATCTCCAAACTTCTCGAAAAGCAGGGTTATCAAGTGCTGACGGCCACCTCCGGCGAGGAGGCTTTGGAGCGGATGGACGAAGAGGTCGTCGATCTGGTCCTTTTGGATCTGATGCTGCCGGGAATGGGCGGGCTGGCCGCTCTGGATGAAATGATCCGGCGGGACCCCGAACTGTCCGTTGTCATGATCACCGCATTCGCCTCCATCGAAAACGCCGTTCAGGCGACGCGCATGGGCGCCTTCGATTTCATCACCAAGCCTTTCAAGAATGAAGAGCTCCTGCTGGTGGTCAAGAACGGGCTGAAGAAGAGAAGCCTGGAGATCGAGAATCGGCGGCTGAAGAAGTCGCTCGAGAAGCGCTACGCCTTTGAAAACATCGTCGGCAAGAGCGAGAGCATGCAGCGGGTCTTTGATCTGGTCCGCCATGTGGGAAGCAGTCGCAGCACGGTGATGATCGTCGGAGAGAGCGGCACTGGAAAGGAGTTGGTGGCAAAGGCTATCCACAACTGCAGTCCTCGCTCCTCCGCTCCCTTTATTCCGGTCAACAGCGGAAGCATTCCAGCTGATCTGTTGGAAAGCGAACTTTTCGGTCACGTCAAAGGCGCCTTTACCGGCGCGACGGCGACCAAGAAGGGGTTGTTTGAAATCGCCGAAGGCGGAACCATATTTCTGGACGAAATCGGGACCGTGCCTTCGCAAACCCAGGCAAAGCTGCTGCGGGTGATTCAGGAGCGGGAATTCCGTCGCGTCGGGGGATTGGAAAGCATCAAGGTCGATTTGCGAATCATTGCAGCAACCAACATCGACTTGAAGGCCGCAGTCGAAAGGGGCGAATTCCGGGACGATCTGTACTATCGACTCAACGTCATCACCATCCCGCTGCCTCCTCTCAGAGTCCGAAAAGACGACATTCCGCTGCTTACCGAGCATTTCATCCGCCGATACTGCGAGGAAAACGGTCGCGCCGAGTGCGCTCTCGACCAGGACGCCATGAGGCTGCTGATCGAATACGATTGGCCGGGCAACGTTCGAGAACTCGAAAACGCCATTGAACGAGCCGTCGTCCTGGCGCCCGAAAACGGCGGGATCACGCGGGAGCTGCTCCCCCGGGACATTCTGGACAGCCCGACGGCCAGCGCCGAGCGGTTTTCGCTTCCACAAAACGGCGCCTCCCTGAAGGATCTGATGCGGGATTTCGAACGCAACCTGATACTGACGGCGCTGAAGCAGACCAACTGGAATCAGAAAAAGGCTGCGGACATCCTGCGCGTCAACGCCACCACGCTGAATGAAAAGTTGAAACGTCTGGAAATCGACATTCCCTGACGGAACGGGACTTCGAGTCGAGGCAAAGCTGACTCGCCCGTTCTGACGCCCGTCCCTGGGCGCAATGAGGCGCCCTCGCCCTTTTCCGATGCCCGACTGCCGACACGCACAGGCCATTCAGGCGGTCTCTTGGGAAAGCTCCGTGGTTGTTTCGCCTGGAATCTTTACAGTATGATGAGTGCTTTAGTGCTTTGATCGTTTTCAAGTGCCCGCAACGTCTAACCAAGTTGAGAACTCCCGAAATCATGGAGGAGAAAGCCTTGAAATGTGAATACGACTGGAGGATGCGATCGTGCTACTAGGACTGGGCGGCCCGCTCTGGAACTACTTTCAGCAAGGAGGCCCCTTGATGTGGCCCCTGCTCGCCTGTTCTTTGCTGGGCCTGATTTTCATCATCGAGCGCGGGCTGGCATATTACCGGGTTAAGGGTGAAACAGCAGAGATCGTTTCCGAAGTCAGAGAGTCCCTTCTGAGTCACCAGTTGCGAAAAGCCATTGAGATCTGCGACGGTTACGACCATCCGGTTGCTGTGACCTTGAAATCTGGATTGCTGCGATTCGGGAAGTCCAGCGAAGAAATCGAGAAGGCCATGGAGAGCGTCGCCTTGCACGAAGTCTCCAAGCTGGAAAAAAGCCTTTGGATTCTGGGAACCGTTGGAAATATCGCCCCCCTCTTCGGTTTTCTGGGCACCGTCACTGGAATGATCGCGTCCTTCGAGGCGCTGGCCGAGGTGGGCCTGGGAAACCCGGAAGCGGTGGCGGGAGGAATCTCGCAGGCGCTGATTACGACGGCAACCGGGCTGATGATCGCCCTGCCGGTGCAGGCCGCATACCATTATTTCTTGAATCGGGTCTCTCAGTTCGCCCTGGACATGGAGATCAGCTCTTCCGTTCTGCAGGAGACGTTCAAGGAGATTGAAACCGAAGGGATGGAACTGGAGAAGGCATGAAACTGCGCATGCAGTCCAGGAGACCGACTCCGACGGTGCCGACCGCTTCGATGGCCGACATCGCCTTCCTGTTGATCATCTTCTTTATGTTGACGACCACCTTTTCGCCGGAACGCACCCAGGTGCGGCTTCCCGATTCGGTGATTCGAACCGAGGTCTCCGAAAGGGCCGCCATCGTGGCGATCACCGAAGACGGGTTGATTTCCTTCACCAGCGGAGAGGAGCCTGGCCGCCTGCTCTCTGGAACGGAGGAGCTGGCTGTGCTGACCCGTGAGATCATCGACATCCTCCCGGATAAGGAATTCGTCCTGAAAGCCGACCGAGAGGCCCGTTACGAATACATTGACGGAGTCCTTGACACGCTCCGCACCAACGGCGCCAAGCGGATCGGCCTGTTGACGACACCTCAGGGAGCCGACGCTTTCGAATGAGCCCAGAGACGACCAGATGAAACATAGGAAATCCCGCCTGCAGCGCTCCTTCGAGATTCCGACCGCTTCGATGGCCGACATCGCATTTTTGCTGATCGTGTTTTTCATGCTGACGGCCGTGTTCACCACCACTCAGGGACTGCGCGTCGAGTTTCCGGAAGATGATCCGACTCAGCTGGACGTGCAACCGGAAGAAGCGATTCACATCAAGATAACTGGGGTCGATGAGTTTGTGGTGGATCGGATGCCTATGTCGATCGAAGAATTAGGCGGATACGTTCAGTCCAGAATGCAGCAGGTTCCCGACAAGCCGGTCATTATCCACACTCTTCCGGATGTCCCCTATCGCGTCATGATCGACGTTCTAGACCTGATGCAGCAGTTGGAGGTGCGCAACATCTCCATTCCGACGGAGACGGAAATCGAAAGATGGCGCGCCTTCGGAGTTTTTGAGTAGACTGCGATTCAGTCGCGCGCGTCTGAGG
>DATKAT010000034.1:0-2839 GCA_035514675.1 Acidobacteriota bacterium
TTCGCCGTTGAAGCGAGTGATCGCTCCGCCTGCTTCCTCAACAATCAGTGCGCCGGCTGCGGCGTCCCAGGGATTCAGGGAAAGTTCCCAGAAACCGTCGAAGCGGCCTGCGGCCACGTAGCACAGGTCGAGGGCTGCGCAACCGTCCCGACGGATTCCGCGCGTCCGCAGCATGAACCGACTGAAAAACTCGAGATTCCTTCGAATCGCATCCTCCTCGTACGAAAAGCCCGTGGCCACGAGGCAGTCGACCAGGTCGCTGCGGGCGGAAACCTGAAGCCGTCGATCGTTCAGGAAGGCTCCGCTTCCCCGGATGGACGAAAAACGCTCATCGTTGACCGGATCGTACACCACGCCGAGAGCGATCCGGCCGTCGACTTCCACCCCGATGGAGACGCAAAACAATCGGTAGCCGTGGGCGTAGTTAGTGGTTCCGTCCAGGGGATCGATGATCCATTTGACGGCCTGGTTGGATCCGCTTGATTTCTCCTTCTCCTCGGCCAGAATCGAATGGTCGGGAAACCGCTTTCGAATATGCTCGACGATCAGGTTTTCGGCGGCCAGGTCCATTTCAGTCACGAGATCGATCCGGCCTTTCTTGGAAACCTTCACCTGACGATGAAGGTTTTCCAACAGGAGTCTGCCCGCCTCCTGGGCGGCCGACTCAGCCACCTCATACATGCGGGAAAGGTCTCTCGAATCTTGCATCAGGAGTTGGATTCAATCAGGGCCACAGCCTGCACGGCCAAACCTTCCCGGCGCCCGATGGCGCCCACCCGCTCCATGGTGGTGGCTTTAATTCCAATGGCGGAAGGGTCCAGGCCGAGCAGTCTCCCGATAGCGGCCTTCATTGCCGGAATGTGGGGTTTAATGCGCGGTTCTTCGGTAATTACGACCGCATCGATGTTGACGACCGCAAAACCCTTTCCCCGGATCAATTGCAGCGCCTTCTCCAGGATGTACAGGCTGGAGATGTCTTTGTATCGCGGATCGTCGTCGGGGAAATAGCTTCCGATATCATTCAGTCCGGCAGCGCCCAGCAGAGAATCGGCGACGGCGTGCAACAGAGCGTCTGCGTCCGAATGACCGCGAAGCCCGGCGGAATGCGGAATGCGGACGCCTCCCAGCACCAGCGGTCTGTCCTCTGCGAATGGATGAAAATCAAATCCGATTCCCACCCTGACGCCGGGCTTCATCGACCCCGATCCTTCAAGTCGCTGCGCCGGGTGATCTTGACGTTGGAGGACTCCCCTTCCACTATCCGCACGCGCTCTCCGAGCCGTTCGACCAGCGCCGATTCGTCCGTCCCCATGAATCCCTGTCTGTAAGCCTCGGCAAAGGCCTGTTCCAACAGATCGCGGCGAAAGCCCTGGGGCGTCTGCGCCAGACGCAGTCGACTGCGATCCACAGTCCCGATGACTCTCTCGGCATCCACTTCCTTAACGGTATCATGGACAGGCAGCACGGGAATCGCCGCGCCGGTTTGTCGCGCACGATCCAGAACCCTTTCGACCAGGCTTTGGGAGACGAAAGGGCGGGCGGCATCATGGACCAGAACCCAGCCGATATCGGAACTCAGTCGACGCAATCCGTTTTGGACCGATTGCTGACGATGATCTCCTCCTGCTTGGACCTTGATTCTGATTGGAGCGGCCACTTGAGCGATCTCTTCCGTTACCTTTGCAGTCCAATCCTGAGGCGTGACAATGACGATCTCGGACACGTAGGGAAAAAACGTTTCCAGCGCGCGCAGATAGACCGGCTTCCCCTCGAGCGAAGAGAACTGTTTGGGGATGGCGGTTCCGTAGCGGCGCCCACTGCCCGCAGCGGCCAGGATCAACCCGCATTCGTTTGCGGCCTCCGTCATTCGAAAGACTCCAGCCATGTCACCGTCGCACGCTAACAGCGGCGCTTCGGCGGTTTCACCGCCCGCGTCGCCGTTCTCCAAAGCCGCTTCGGCAATGAAACTGATGCGATCCTAACATAGGCGCGATGACTGGCAAGCTTTCAAACCCGGGGCGCTGCCCGGCTCTGAGATGAATCGCGCCGTTGGCGCTGGAAATCCCGGAGACGTTTCGGGATCTTAGTTCCGAGTTCCGAGTTTCGAGTTCCAAGTTCCGCGTACTTCGTTCTGCGTTCTACTTAGCGCGATTCGATGAGCTGACGGGTCCAAATGAGGCCGAAAGGCCGGTAGTTTTTAGCCCAGTCCGTCAGGGCTGGGAACAAGCCGTCCCAAAAACCGAGAGCGCCCGCAAGGGTGCGGCACGTCAAACCGTTTCGAGTTCAAAGTTCGAGGTTCTGGGTTCTGGGTAGCGCGATTCGATGAGCTGACGGGCCCAAACGAGGCCGCAAGGCCGGTAGTTTTTAGCCCTGTCCGTGAGGGCTGGGTTCAAGCCGTGCCAAAAAACCGAGAGCGCCCGCCAGGATGCGGCAGAAAATTACGGTCACGCCTTGACAAATGGAAAAAAACCCAGATCCTCGCAAAATGGAATTCGGAATTCGGAACCCTTACAGCCCCACAGCTTCCAGAAACTTGCGGACGGAATCGACGCCTTCAAGGAGGACGCTTTTGGGCGGTTCCGGCAGCGGCAGATTGTTTTCGGGCAGGAGCACTCTTTGGAATCCGAGGCTGGCGGCCTCCCGGACGCGGGCGTGAATCTGATTGACGGCGCGAACTTCTCCGGCCAGCCCCACTTCTCCGATGACTACGGTATCAGGGGGGAGCGGTCGATCGTAGAAGCTGGAAGCCACGGCGGCAACCAGAGGCAGGTCCACGGCCGGCTCGGAGAGATTGAGCCCGCCGGCGACGTTGACGTAGACATCGCTGCCCATCAAAGTC
>DATKAT010000035.1:0-25533 GCA_035514675.1 Acidobacteriota bacterium
CGTTTCGGGGATTGCGATTCTCGGACACCCGGACAATTTCCGTTTCCCTCAGCCGCTTCGAATTCACACCGGGTATCCCTATTTCGCATTCGCTCCGCAGCGGATGGGTTCGATGGCGATCCAGCCGGGATCCACCTATCGGAGCCGATTTCGGTTCGTGGTGTTTGACGGACCAGCGGATACCGAATTGCTGGAAAGGCTGTGGGGCGATTTCGCTGATCCAGCCGCCATCCGAATCGTCGATCCGGACGCGGAACGCAAATAGGCCGGCCGATCCGAACAGGGCGTTTAATCGAGTCGCGATTCGCGATGGCTGAACCGTCGTAAATCGCCCCGGCGATCCGAGCCATGAGTTGCGGAACCGGCGCCTGCCTCCCGGATCAGGTAGCCCTTCCCTCCGGATACAGTCCGTCCGGAATCTCCAGGGCCGCCTGCTGCGTGACCGCTTCATGTCCCAGCGCGGTGGCTACGGCCGCATTCATTCCCTCGACGCCGTCGCAGAGGTTGGGCGCGCCGTTGCGGATCGTGCGCGCGAAACCTTCCAGCTCCAGCCGGTAGGCCGTCAGGGCGTTAAAGGACACGCCGTCGCCGGTGACGGTAGCTCCTGCGGCGTCCAATGCACGACTGGCCGAAGCCTGCATCACTGGCGCGTCCGCTTCAATGGTCTGCGTTCTGAGCTCCGTCGGCTCGTGGCCGCCTTCGTAAAAGAGCATGGCGTCGCGCTCGCCGCTCAGCAGAATCGTTCCCTTCGTGCCCATGATCGCCTCGTAGTAGTGGTCCCAGGCGTTGGACTGGATCGACGAATAGCTGAAGGTCAGGTTCTCCGGGTACTCGTAAATCAGGTAAACGTGATCCGGAAGCTCTCTTCCATCCTGAAAGCGCTGGACGCCGCCGGTCCCGTACACTTTTTGGGGAACCCGCTCGAAAAACCAGTTGACGACCTGCAGTTGGTGACTGCCCAGCTCGGCCATCAGTCCCAGCGAATACTTGTTGTAAAGCCGCCAGTTCGTCAAGTGCTCGAGGTCGGGGTAGCCCCACGGGCTCGGGTCGAATTCCACCTCCGGAACCCGCCGCCTCCAGTCGTTGTTTCGGTGCCAGACGGCGCGGACGTGATAGACGTCTCCGATGACTCCGTTGTCGATCAGATTCTTGGCTTCCTGATACAGGGGATTGTAATTGCGCTGATGGCCGATCTGCAGGTTTCGTCTGGCGGACCGGGCGGCCTGAATCATCTGGTCGCATTCGTCGACGGTCTTGGCCATGTTTTTTTCGCAGAACACGTGCTTTCCGGCCTGCAGCGCCTCGACAGTCATGGGACCGTGCAGCCACAGAGGGGAAGCGATGATGACGGCCTCCAGATCCCTGCGCTCCAGCAGCCGCCGATAATCCTGGTACCCTTCGGCATACGGGTCATGCCGTTCCTGAGCGATCTTGAGGCCGCGTTCCAAATGCGAAGGAAGGATGTCGGCCACGGCCGAAATCCGGATGTGGGTCGGGGGACAGTTCTCCAGCAGTACGCCTCCCTGTCCGCCGATTCCGATGACGCCTGCCTTGACCGGCGTCATCGACGTAGCCTTCCAGATCAGGCTGGCTGCAACCGGCGTGGCCGCCACGGCCTTCAAGAAGTTTCTTCGCCCGATTTTCTGTTGTTCTTCGGTCAGGTTCACGGTCGGTTTCTCCTAGCGTCTGCGGATAATATCCAATCCTATCATACGACCCGTGGGCAAGGCAGCCAGCACCCAAAGCGCCAGAACTTCGATCAGGTTCTTGTCCACCCAGAGTTCGGTACCCTGTGGTCCGGGCGTGACGAATCCGGTGTAATCGAGTGGCGGCAACGCTAGATAGAAAAGTAGCACGAGGAATCCGCCCAGCAGAGCGGCAATCCGGGTAAACAGCCCCACCATCAGCAGAACGCCCAGAATCATCAACCCCCAGATCACGACGATGTCCGCTATCGCCAGCAGAACCGGCTGATTCGCGATCCACGCAAAGAGGCCCCAGGAAGCTCTCAGGAACCCGGCAGAGCTCCACTCCACGGCCACTACTTTTCCGAAGCCCTGGTAGAAGAGATGCCACCCGATGGCGAAGCGGAGCGTTACCAGCAGAATCAGTTGCGGCATCGAAAACGAAGACGCGGGCAGGCTCAAATTTCCACCTCCGAAAGTTCCAGGAGGGACCCCCTCAGCGCGCCGAATCGCTGATACAGAAACTCCCCCCCATCGCTCTCTTCTACCACGAGCGCGCCGATTTCGGAATTCCTTTCGCAGAATTCGTTGATTTCAGACGAAGAGAGCACGAAAAAAGCCGTCGCCAAGGCGTCGGCCCGAGCCGCCTCCGGGGCGACCACCGAGGCCAGCGCCCGATTTTCGACGGGCCATCCCGTTCGCGGGTCCAGAATGTGCCCGTACCGCTTCCCCCCATGCTCGAAGAACTGCTGATTGAGTCCAGAGGTCGCCAGCGCCTGATTCCGCAGCCTCACCCGAGCCACCGCCGTATCCGGCAGCCACGGGTGCGCAATCTCGACGTTCCATCCCGAATCCGGGCTTCCCGAGTCGCCCCAGGCCAGCATGCTGCTGTGGCCGGCATGCAGCAGAGCCGCTGAAAGCCCCGCCTCCTGCAGCACTGCCGCGGCCTGGTCCAGCGCGTATCCCTTGCCGATGCTTCCCAGATTGATTTCCATACCCGGTCGATTCAATCGAACCGTCCCTTTCTTCGCGTCCAGATCGATCCGCCGGAAGTCTACATGCCGCAGCGCTTCAGAGATTTCTTCCGGGCTGGGCATCCGCCCCTTTCGCCTGTGAAATCCCCAGCAGCGCCACAGAGGGCTGGCAGAGATGTCGAACGCCCCGGCTGTCGCCCGGCAATGATCGAGCGCCTGTGAGAGAACGTCCACACAATCGGGGCCGAGCTCCAAAGGTCCTTCGGCGGCCAGGCGATTGATCCTTCCCAGATCGGAGTCCTCGCGAAAGTAGGACAGGCGGGCCTCCAGTTCCTGCACTCGGTTCAGGGCCAGATGCGCCGCCTCCATGCAGCTGCGGTCTTCGGCGCGGATTACGACCTCGAAAAGGCAGGCCATCGCCCGACGCCCGGCCCGAATCAGGCGGAGCGGGCCGTCCGGCAGAGGAGCCGACCGCGCCTGCAAGAATTCTCTCCGGGTTCGCCGCTTCGCATTCATCCGACCGTTGCTTCCTTTCGCCTCCTCACTACTTTAGCGCAGCCGCGGATTCCTCAGGATTTCTGGCTCCGAGACCGCTCGGACGGCCCCACTTGCGAACAGGCGCCGCCTTGAACATAATCGGCAAGCTGAACGATGCGCTTTCTTGGAATCGATTGCGGAACGCAGAGCTTAAAGCTGTTGGCCTGGGATCCCGAAAAGCGGAAGTCCTGGTCGACGTCGGAGGAATACGGTCTGATCCAGGGGCTTCGGCCGGGTCATAAGGAGCAGGATCCTCAGGTCTGGATCCAGGCTCTGGAGACCTGTTTTGCAAAGTTCCGCCGTGAAGGCTTCGATTTCACCCGGATCGAGGGAGTGGGCGTTTCGGGGCAGCAGCACGGACTGGTGGTTCTGGACGACTCCGATCGGGTGATTCGCCCCGCCAAGCTCTGGAACGACACCAGCACGCAGCCGCAATGCGCTGCGGTCGTGGAACGGGCCGGCGGCCCGCAGGCCTACCAGCGCGAAATCGGAAATTTGCTGCCGCCGGGATTCACCGCCTCCAAACTCCTCTGGCTGAAGGAAAATGAGCCCAACAACTATCGGCAGGTGCGAACCTTCTTCCTTCCACACGACTACTTGAACTTTTATCTGACCGGCGAAAAGACGGCGGAACCGGGCGACGCCTCCGGAACCGGCTACTTTCAGGTGGCGGAACGGCAATGGTCGCTTCGAGCTCTGAAATGGATCGACCCGGAGCGCGACCTGAGCCAAGGCCTTCCGCGTTTGATAGCTTCTGCCGAACCGGCCGGCGAAGTGCGATCGCAGCTTCAAAAGAAATGGGGCTTCTCCAAGGGAGTCACGGTCAGCTCCGGGGGCGGCGACAACATGATGGGCGCCATTGGAACCGGCAACGTCGAGCCCGGCGTGCTCACCGTGAGCCTGGGCACGTCCGGTACGATTTACGCGTACAGTGAATCCCCGGTGATCGATCCCGCCGGCGAAATCGCCGCGTTTTGCGACAGCACGGGCGGCTGGCTTCCGCTGGGGTGTACGATGAACGTTACCGTCGCGACCGAGATGGTTCGCAAGCAGCTGCTTCAGGTGGACCACCCGAGATCGGAACGGCTTGCGGCATCGGTTCCCGCGGGATCCGACGGGCTCCTGCTGCTCCCCTATTTGGAAGGCGAGCGGATGCCGAACGTGCCCGCGGGAACGGGCGTGCTGCTCGGCCTCCGACCGTCGAGCTGCACTCCCGGTCATCTGGCGCGCGCAGCGATGGAAGGGGTGACGTTCGGCTTGAGGTTCGGCAGAAAACGCTTGGAGACGCTGGGCGTGTCAAGCGACGAGATCCGCTTGACGGGAGGCGGAGCGCGCAGCCCCCTGTGGCGGCAGATCGTCGCCGACATCTTCGGATTGCCGGCGGTCTGTCCAGCCGATCTGGAGGGCCCGGCCTTCGGCGCCGCCCTGCAGGCGTTCTGGCGCCGGAGCGGCGAAGAGATGCGCCAGGTCAGCCGCAATCATCTGAAATTGGATGAATCGACCCGGTGCCGGCCGGACAAAGTTCGCGCAGATCTCTACGATCGCTTGTTTGAAGTTTATCAACGCTTGTCCGTTCAGTTGATCCAGAGCGACGTATTCCCCGCTCATCGATCGTTTATTCAAGGACGGACCTGAATCGCAAAGGAGTTCTCATGGCTGACTACGCGCCCCGCCCGGAACACAAGTTCACCTTCGGCCTCTGGACGGTCGGAAATCCCGGTCGGGACCCGTTCGGGGAAGCCGTCAGATCGGCGCCCTCGCCGGTCGAAATCGTCCGCATGCTGGGCGAGCTGGGGGCGTGGGGAGTGAATTTTCACGACAACGACCTGGTTCCCATCGATGCATCGGCCGCCGAACGCCACCGGATCGTCCGCGACTTTCAGAGGACCCTGGACGAGTCGGGCGTGCGCGTTCCGATGGCCACCACCAATCTGTTTTCAGACCCGGTGTTCAAAGACGGCGCTTTTACGTCGAACGACGCCGATATTCGGGCCTACGCTCTTCAGAAGACGATGAACGCCATCGATCTGGGAGTCGAGCTGGGCGCCGGAGTGTACGTTTTCTGGGGAGGCCGCGAGGGGGCGGAAGTGGACGCCGCCAAGGACGCAGCGGAAGCTCTGAAGCGGATGCGCGAGTGCATGAATTTTCTAATCGCTTACGTGAAAGATCAGGGCTACGATCTGAAATTCGCATTGGAAGCAAAGCCGAACGAACCCCGGGGAGACATCTATCTGGCGACCACCGGCCACATGCTGGCTTTTATCGAGACGCTGGACGATCCCGAAATGGTGGGAGTCAATCCGGAAATGGCGCACGAGCAAATGGCGGGGTTGAACTTCTACCACAATCTCGCCCAGGCATGGGATGCCGGAAAGCTGTTTCACGTCGACTTGAACGATCAGAAGCCGGGTCGCTTCGATCAGGACCTTCGCTTCGGTTCCGAAAACGTCAAGGCCTGCTTTTTCCTCGTGAAATTTCTCGAAGACGTCGGATACGAAGGCTCTCGACACTTCGACGCCCACGCATACCGGAGCGAGGATTTGGCCGGCGTTCGCGACTTCGCGGCCGGATGCATGCGCACCTACCTGATCCTGAAGGAGAAAGCCCGGAGGTTTCGCGAGGACCGGGAGATTCAGCAGATTCTGGAAGAACTGAACTCGGCGGATTCCCCATGGGCACCCATAATGCGGCAGTATTCCCGCGAAAACGCCCGCCTGATCAGGGAAGCCTCGCTGGACCGCAAGGAGCTGGCAAGCCGGCCACTTCCCTACGAACGCCTCGATCAACTGGTCGTGGAGCTGCTCATGGGCGTGCGGTAGAACCGAGCGTCCTGCCGGTCTCGCGGGCTGGAAGCCCGCGCTCCAAGTTCTGCCTCCAAATCGCGCGGAACGAAGAACGCGGGACGCCCTCACACCGGCTTCGAATCGACGTCTTCGTGGTAGTCGGAGCCGGAGGAGTTCATTGCGGACAGCGGACTTGACTCGTCCTGGAGCAGATCGACCGCCACCTCTTGCTGCCGGGAGATGAGTTTTTGCGCCCACTCTCGTTCTTCTTCGGGTCGATTCAGGATGAATGCGGCGACGACCCGGCACCCTTTGAGCCACCAGGCGCTGAAGCGGCCGTCCTCGATCGATCCCCGCACGACTTTACGATCGGCGCCGGAGGCGTCTCCCCAGAATTCGAAGGAAAGATCGAACATGTCGGAAAAGAAGTGCGGCACTCGCAGGAACGGCTCGCGCAGGCCGGTCATTCTTCGCGCCAGGTATTGTCCCTGAGCCACCGCGTTGTCCCAGTGCTCGACCCGCCGTGTGGTGTCGAAGAGTTGATCTCGATATCGCGCTACGTCGCCGGCGGCGAACACGCCCTCGAGATTGGTCTCCAGGAACTCGTTGACGAGAACTCCGTCGCCCACCTTCAGCCGGGAGCCATCGAACAAACGGGTGGAGGGCTGCACTCCGATTCCCGCAACGACGGCGTCTGCCCGCAGAATCTCGCCGCTCTCCAGCTTAACTTCCCGAACGCGGCCCAGCCCGCCCAGTGAAGCGACCGCGTCGTTGCGTTGGAACCGCACGCCTCGCTCCTTGAAGGGGCCTTCGATGAATCCCGCGATGTCGTCCGAGAAGACGTGGCGCAGGAGGCGGTCTCCACGGAAGACGACGGTCGGCTCCAGGCCTCTCCGAGCCAACGTCGCCGCCACTTCCAAGGCGATGAAGCCCCCGCCTACGACCACCGCGTTCTCAACCTCCTCCAGCCGGCTTCGGAGCCGCGAGGAGTCCTCGATGGAGCGAATGTAATAAACGCCCTTCAGATCGTAGCCGTGGCAGTCCAGTTCCCGAACCTGACAGCCGGTGGCGATGACCAGGTTTTCATATTCGATCACTTGACGCTTGTCCCGACCGAGCAGCCGTCGGTTGGGCAAGTCGACCTCTTCCACACGCCGTTCCGTCAACAGCCGGACGCCGTTTTTTTCGTAAAACTCCCTGGGGTTGATCAGAATTCCGTCGGCAGAGGCATTCGGGTCGGCCAGAAAATCCTTAGTCAAGGGCGGACGTTCATAGGGCGGTTCGCTTTCCGCCGACACGATGGCCAGTTCGTCCTTCTTGACGCCGCGCGCAACGAATTCCCTGGCCGCGTAGCCGGCGACCATTCCCCCGCCCAGAATGACGAATTTGAATCGGTTCATCGAATCGGCTCTTCGGCCCGCGCCCCCGGGAATCGCTCCCCCGGCGCAGCTCCGACGCTCCAAGTCGGCACCGTTCCAGAATACCGTAGATCGAAGCGATCCGGTAGGAACAGCATCCTTGCCGGTCATTTCCAAATCGCCGGCTGGAAGCCGGCGCCACGTCTACTTCACTTTGACCCACTTCTTTGATTTCGCCGACTCTTCCATGGCGTGGAGCACCTTCTGATTCTTCACCCCGTCCTCGAAATTAGGAGACGGAATCGTTCCTTCATGAACCGCCTTCAGCAGGTCGTAGACGGTATGCGTAAAGGTATGCTCGTACCCGATGATATGACCCGGAGGCCACCACGCGCCGAAATAGGGATGCGCCGACTCGGTGACCAGGATTGTGCGGAAACCCTGGCTGTATACCGGGTCGTCAGTGAGATACAGCTCGAGTTCATTCATCCGCTCCAGGTTGAAGGCCAGGCTTCCCTTGCTGCCGTTGATTTCGAAGCGATTGTAGTTCTTTCGCCCCGTGGCGAACCGGGAGGCCTCGATCGTGCCGAGCGCTCCGTTTTGAAATCGAACGATGGCGGCCGAGGCGTCATCGACGGTGACCTTCCCCATTTTCCGAGGCCGATCCGGAAGCGGACGTTCTTTGATAAAGGTTTGGAGGGCGGCCGAAACTTCCAAGATCTCTCCAACCAGGTATCTTGCCAGGTCGATCGAATGGGAGCCGATATCTCCCAGGGCGCCCGACCCCGCCTTCTTCCTGTCCAGGCGCCAGACCAGGGGAAACTTCGGATCGACGATCCAGTCTTGCAGATAGGTCCCGCGATAATGATACAAGTCGCCGAGGCGGCCTTCTTCGATCAACTGCCTTGCCAGGGCTACGGCGGGCGCCTTTCGATAGTTGTGGCAGATCATGTGGGTGGCCTTGGCCTTCTGCACGGCCTTGTACATCGTGACGGCCTCGTCGACGGTGTTGGCGAGCGGCTTTTCGCAGAAGACGATTTTTCCCGCGCGCGCGGCCGCAACGGCGATTTCGGCGTGCGTGTCGCCGGGCGTGCAAATGTCGATCAAGTCGATGTCGTCCCGCTGCACTGCTCTTCGCCAATCGGTTTCCACTTCCTGCCATCCGTATTGTCGAGCGGCCTTTTTCGCCTGTTTCTCATCCCGCCCGCAGATCACCTTCATGACCGGTTCGATCGGCGGACCGAAAAACGCCTTCACTTGCCGATAGGCGTTGCTGTGAGCTTTCCCCATGAATGCGTACCCGATCATCGCTACATTGATTTTGTTCATTCGCTCCTCGCTTTCCCGCCCCCACGGCGGATTGACCAGCTTTCGGCGGAAACGGCTGCGCCGAGGCGGCAAAGACCGAACCCGCCGGAAACCGGGACTCACTCCCAGACCGCGGATTCAACCGCTTGCATTGGAAAGTTTATGCACCATTCCGGACGGAGTCCACCGATCCCGCTACGCGGCCCCTTCAGGCATCTCCGAATCCCACCCCGTTTCGCTTTCGCATTCTCTTCAGATCTGATTAAATAAAAGCATTATGAAGATAAGAGGCCTGATCATTGCGGGCAGCGTCCTGGCAACCGTCTCTGCCCTGCTGGCGGCCGATTTCTGGGACCAGCCATTCCGAGAGTGGAAACGGGACCAGGCGGTCAAGTTGCTGCAGGATTCGCCGTGGGCCAAGCAAGTCGTCCTGTCCGATCAGCGCGGCGGCAGGGACACCCGCAACGTGGGCGGCGAGATGGATGTGCATCACGTCTACACCATTCGATTCTTCACCGCCCTTCCCGTTCGCCAAAGCTACGTGCGCCTCGTTCAAATCGGAAATAATTACGATGAACTGTCGGCCGACGACCAGAAGGCTTTCGACCAAGCCTTTTCCAGAGCGCTTGCGATGGACACTTCCAATGAAATCATCGTCAGCTTGGAATTCTCATCCAACGAGAGACAAACTGCCATGGACGTCGAAAGGCAGCTCAGGCAGATTACCGCAGATCAGCTGCGTCAAAGCGTCTTCCTGATCACGGACAGGCACGGCCGCATCGACCTGACCTCCTATTTCCCTCCTTCCCCGGACGGAACCGGGGCGAAATTCGTGTTCCCTAGAGTGATCGACGGCCAGCCTGCGGTCACTGCGGAGGATCGCGAGGTTAGGTTTGAACTTTCCATGCCCGGGACGGATCACAGAGTTTATGCGACCTGGAGAATCAGGGACATGCTCTACGGGGGAGAGCTTGCGCTCTAATCGCCTGCTGCCGGGGACCCTGCTTCTGCTGCTGTCGCCGTTTCTGGCGGCGCCTGTCTCGGACCGGGACGAAGCGCCTTTCACGTTCGTCGACATTCGCGAGACGGCGGGTATTCGATTCTTCCACAATTCCTCGCCGGACAAAAAGTACATTGTCGAATCGATGGCCGGAGGAGTCGCTCTGTTCGACTATAACAACGACGGCCTGCTGGACATCTACTTTGTCAACTCCCTGACCGTTGACACCGCGAACCGCCCCGAAAGCTCTCGCAGCCATCTGTACCGTAACAACGGAGACGGGACGTTTACAGACGTCACCGACGAAGCCGGAATCGGATTTCCGGGTTGGGGAATGGGCGTCTGCGTTGGAGACTACGACAACGACGGCTGGCTCGACGTCTACGTGACCTGCCTGGGCCCCAACCGCCTGTTCCGGAACAATGGGGACGGGACTTTCACGGAAGTCGGAAAGGATCTGGGAGTTGACGACGACCGCTGGTCCTCAGGCTGCGGATTCGCCGACTTCAACGGCACTGGAAGACTGGATCTTTACGTCGCCAACTACGTGGACTTCAAGCTCGACGATCTGCCGGAGTTCGGCAAGGGCGCCTTCTGCCAGTATCGAGGGATTCCAGTGCAATGCGGGCCCAGAGGGCTTCCCGGCGCCGGCAACGCACTGTTTCGCAACGACGGGGACCGCTTCGTCGACGTCTCCACGGAGGCGGGCGTGCACGATCCCGACGGCAATTACGGCCTGGGCGTCATCTGGACTGATCTGAATCGCAATGGCTTTCCAGACCTCTTCGTCGCCAACGACGCCCGCCCGAATCTTCTGTTTGAAAACAACGGCGACGGGACCTTCACGGAATTGGGCTTCATCTCAGGGACCGCCGTCGGCGAAGACGGCAGCGAGCAGGGCTGCATGGGCGTGGCGATCGGGGATTACGACAGAGACGGGGATTTGGACATTTTCATCTCCAATTTTTCTGACGAATACAACGTCCTGTACCGCCAAGAGCGCTCCCTCGTTTTCACCGACGTTTCATTTGCCAGTCGAACGGCCGAGTCGAGCTTTCCGTTTGTCGGCTGGGGCACCGAATTCGTCGATTTCAACAACAACGGCTGGCTGGACCTGTTCGTGGCCAACGGCCATGTCTACCCTCAGGTGGACAACGTGAATCTGGGCACCAGCTACGCACAGCGAAAGCTCCTGTATCGCAACAACGGCGACGGCACTTTCACAGAAGCCGCCGCCCGCCACGGGGACGCCCTGATGCAACCGAAGGTCAGCCGCGGAGCCGCTTTCGGCGACCTGGACAACGACGGAGACATCGACATCGTCCTCAACGATCTGGACGGCTTTCCCACGATCCTGCGCAACGACGGCGGGAACCGGAAGAACTGGCTGCGGGTCCGCCTGGAAGGGGACGGGCCGAACCGTTTCGGCCTGGGCGCGTGGGTCACGGTGCAGACCGGCGACTTCGTCCAGGTTGCCGAGGTCCGCTCCGGATCCAGCTATCTTTCGCAAAACGACCTGCGACAGCATTTCGGCCTGGGAGACGCAACCATGGTCGACCGTGTGGAAGTGCGCTGGCCCGACGGGAAGGTCACGGTTCGGGAAAACGTCGAGATCAACCGCGAGCTGATCGTTCAGCCCGACTAAGCGATATGGGATTCTGGGGGGAGCATTTGCTTACCGAGGGAGAGGAGCGCCGCCTGCATGTCGGCCGGACGGATCTCTGGTGCGCCCTTCGAAGCAAGGAACTGCAGCTGTTTTGGAAGGATCGCGCCGCCGCCGACGGGAATCCGGATGAAGCGGACCCGGCGGCCCCGGAAGATGCGGCTTGGAGCCGCTGGGCGGTGGAGGCCTCGCGCGTCGCTCTGCACTTCTCTCCCATTTATCCCGACCGATCTCTGGTAGCCCGTCCTAGCTCTCCCTTTTTCATTCCAGCCGGCGGTTCGGCCCGCATTTACGTTCGGACTCCGCTTTTCATTCGGGCGGAGGCTTCCGCCTCGACGAAAACCCTCCGACTGACGGAAATCCCAAGCATGGTGCTCTCCAACACCTGGTTCGGCAGCTTTGAATCAGGCGAACTCTGCTACTGGTTGACGACCACTGCACGCAGAACCTTACTGGAGGAGCACTTTCAGCCTCACCTGGCGGTTTGTCCGATTCAGATCGAAAACGCCTCCTCCTCGGAATTGCACGTCTCGGAACTGTGCTTGAGAGTCGCTCATCTTTCGATCTTTGAGGAAAGCCGCCACTTCTGGTCCGACGAGGTCCGAATCTCATATCGCGGCGGCGAACAGGCCGGCTCGATCGAGTTTGGAGGGGCGGCCCCGCCGGAAGCGCCGGCCGGCCGACTGGTCTGTCCGCCGCGCGCACCGCTGCGCAGGACGCTGGCAGCGCGCACTTTCGACACTTTGAGATCCGGGTTCGGGGGAATGGTTTAGCCCGCATTTTTCACACGGGTCCGTTGCGAGGCGTTGGAGAGCGATGCGGATGCGAGGCGCGTGAAAAATGCGGGCTGCCGCTCAGGTTCACAGAAACGGGAACGTCTGTGGCGAGCGCCACAGCTCGATTTTCCGATCCGACATCCGCTTCAGGGCGCATCGGACGGGACCCGAATAAGATCGAACTCTAAGACAGGAGCAGAAAAACCATGGAATCCGCGTCATTTCTGGGTTGGAACGTTACGCACCTCATCTCGCCCGAAAACTTGAAGGCCTTCATTCGAATTCTCGTGCTGATTGCCGTCGGAATCCCGCTGGCGGCCGTCTTGAGCCGCTACCTGAGGGAGCACGTCTCAAAACGCTACACTCGACAAAAGGGGATGGTCGCCGGCAAGCTGCTCCTCTACTCGGGCCTCATCCTGTTGACCGCCACCGTGATGTACGAATTGGGCTTTTCACTGGCGCCCCTGCTGGGCGCCGCTGGCATCGTCGGCATCGCCCTTGGATTCGCCTCGCAGACCAGCGTATCGAACATCATCAGCGGTTTCTTTCTGATCGCCGAACAGCCCTTCGTAGTGGGAGACGTCATCATCATCGGCGACACGCGCGGAACGGTCCTTTCGATCGACGTCCTCTCGGTCAAGCTGCGCACGCTTCGAAACGAATACGTCCGCATTCCAAATGAAAGCATCATCCGCACGCAGTTGATGAACCTCACGAAATTTCCCATCCGCCGGTTCGACCTTCCCGTCTCAGTGGCCTACAAGGAAGATCTCGCGCGTGCCCAAAAGATCCTGAAGGAAGTCGCGCACGAGCACCCCCTGGTCCTGGCTCAGCCCGAGAGCCAGGTCTTTTTCGACCAGTTCGGCTCTTCCTCGATCGATCTCATCCTGGCGCTCTGGACCGCCCGCGAAGATTTCCTCAGGCTGAAACACTCCATTCCTCTGCAGATAAAGGAGCGCTTCGATCGCGAGGGGATCGAAATTCCCTTCCCGCATCTTTCCATCTATGCCGGGTCGGCCAGCGGCCCGCTTCCGGTTGCAGTCCAGTCGCAGTCCAAGTAGGGCCGGCTTCCAGCCGGTCGAAGCAGGGACGCTCGCTCAATCATGGATTTCCAGCAGGTCGCCGTCCTCCAGCACATAGTCTCGTTCCACCATCTGGCCGTCGTATTTTCCGGCGGCCCAGATGCGGGCGAAGGCGAAGTTTTCAGCCAGCTCCTTGTGCACAGCGGCGGCCGCTTCCAGCACGGTGCTGCCTCGCCTCAGTACGAACGGCTTTTGGTCTTCCTCGACTTTCTTGCCGGGCGCTTTGGTGTAAACGCGAAGGACGTCGAGCAACTCGAACACCTTTTTTCGAAACCAATCCAAGCGATCGGAATTGTGGGCGGAAAAGGGCGCGGGGTCGATTCGACCGGCGAACAGCTCACGCCAGGCCCGAAAGTTCTCCGTCCCCCCGGGAAGATCGGTCTTGTTTCCCAGAACCAGGACCGGAGGCGTTGAATCGATGCGTGCGCTGAGCCCTCGCTCGTCGAGCAGCGACAGCAGATAGTCGGTTTGATCCAGCAACAGGGGATCCTGCACGTCGAACAGAAGCACGACGACGTCTGACTGCTCCAGCATGGCCATTTGCCACGGCTCCAGAATCTCGGGCGCAAGCGGAGGAGTGTCGACCAACTGAATCTGGACGTCTTCGAACTCCATCATGCCGGGCTGGGGAGCCCGGGTCACAAAAGGGTAGTCGGCGACATCCGGGCGGGCGGAAGTCAAACGGGACAGCAGATCCGACTTTCCGCTATTGGGAGGCCCGGCCAGAACCGCTCTGCCGGCGCCTTCGCGCTCCACGTAATGAAACGGCCGCTGAGCGGGAGCGGAAGATTTCTTCTCAGCCGCCTGCTTTCGAAATTTGGAAAGCCGACGCTTCAAGTCGGCCTGCATCTTCTCAGTTCCCTTGTGCTTGGGAATCAGACGCAGCATCTCCTCCAGCGCAGCCAGTTTCTCCTCATGTTTGGAGGCCTTTTTAAAACGCTCTTCCGCGTCCAGATATTCGGGCGTCAGATTGGCCGGCACAATGAGATTTTAGCCCAGCCGGAAAGGGATTACAGGGGGAACGGCCCCCTCGCGGCGCGGCGTCCAGAGAAGGTTGAGAAATCACGTATTGAACTCAGGGCCGCTCAAGAACGACGTCGCGCTTTGAGGTAAGCGCCCCCTCCCCATCCCCAAAACGTGAACCCGCCTTGCATCGCCCTCAGCGTCGATTCGACCTTCGTTCGGAGGCCTGGATGAACCGCCGGGCCGGTTCGTAGCCGGAATTCGCGGCCTTCCACAGCAAGGCCCACCCCTCTTCCCGTCTCTGCTGTCGCAGTCGGGTCATGGCCAGGTGGTAGACGTACTCGATCCTGCCAGTTCGTTCGGCAAGCATTTCAAACTGGCTGGCGGCTTCTTCCAGGCGTGAAAGCAGGAGCAGCGTCGAAGCCAAATTCAAGCGGGCCCAGTCTTGGCCTGGATCCAGCCCCAGTCCGCGTCGATATTCCTCCGCCGCTTCGGGCAATCTTCGCAATTGCTGCAGGGCATATGCGCGGCGAAGGCGAACCGAGGCGTTCAAAGGCGCATCCGACAGCAGAGCTTCGTAAGTGCCCAGCGCGGCTTCCCAGTTCCCGTCGTCCTCCAGCTTGGACGCGAAGTCCAACCTGATTTCTCGTGAGCGGGTCTCGATCGTCGGGTTCGACGGCTGAACGGCGGCTGCGCTGCGCAGCGTCTCCAAAGCCTCCTCATGGCGGCCGACGGCCTCCAGGCACCGGCTCAGATGCAGCAGAATTCCCGCCTCCAGAGGCGCCTGATCCGCCGCCTGACGGTACCGGTCCAGAGCCGCGCTCCAGTCCTCTTTCAGCATGTGGTCGTAGGCTTCAATCAGCAGTCGGTTCAGATCCTGAGGATCGTCCGTCTCAGAAAAGCGGACGGCCGAAAGTTCCCCGCGCGAGGCGCGAATAAACGCCGCGCTGTTTCGCGCGCTCGGCGAATGGGCGTCCTTCTCCAGCATCTCTTCATAGAGGCGCAGCGCGCGCTCCGACTTCCCCATTCGCTGCAGGAGTCCGGCAAGGTAGAGGGCCCCTGTTTTAAATTCGGGATTCCCCTGCACCGCTTCCTCCAACAGTTCAATCGCCCGCGTCGGCCGGCCCTCCCCAACGGAGGTCAGCGCATCAATGTAAAGATCAAACGCCTTCTCCAACCGATCTGCGGTCGCCGCGGCCCGGCCGGCCTCGCTCTCAAGTCCCTGCACCATCAGAACGTCGGCCAGCTTCCGATGAAACAAGGGATTTTCCGGATCTCTGGACGAAGCCGCCGCCAGCAACTCTTCGGCGTCCGTGATTCGCCCCTGCGCCAACGCCCGGTCGGCCATCCACAACAACGTCTGCGGCCTCTGCGGATCCGCCCGAAAAGCCTCGCGCAAGTGAACGTCGGCCTCGTCCGACAAGCCGCCGATCCCCAGCAGCAAGCTCAACAGCCGCCGATTGTTCCAGTCAGCGGGTTCCCGCTCCACAGCCTTTCGCGCGGCGTCCAGCGCTTCCCGGTCCCTGCCCTGCTGGAACAAAGCCGCACCGCGCAGATGGTGCAACTCGGGATCGTCCGGGAAATCCAGCAGCGCCCGGTTCAGAAGTTCTTCGGCCGCCGAAGCTTCGCCTTTGCGCAGCTTCACGCGGGCCGACCAGGCATGCAGCGAGGGATCCGAAGGATACAGCCGCCGCAACCGTTCCAGCCGGCGTTCGGCGTGTCCCAGCCGCCCGAATTGTATATCCAGGACGGCCGCCAGACTCCCCAACGCGGGATCGTCCGGATAGCCCGATAGTCCCCTCTCTGCAATCTCGAAGGCGCCGGACAGGTCGCCTGCCCGCAGCAGAGTAAGACTCTGAACCTGGAATTCCGCCAGACTCTGCGCCGAAACCGCAACCGACAGGAGCGCGGCTGCCAAGGGGGTCGATAGAAGGATTCTATAGAACAACGGACTTTACTCCATCGGTTGAATTCAGAAAGCGCGCCTCAGCCGGCTTTGCGAATGCATGCGCATACCTGCTAGTAATGAATTCCGCGAAATCTTCTTGACCTTCGCTTTTTACCAAATGAATCGAAGACCCGCCGAACCCCGCCCCCATGAGACGGCCTCCCAGAACCGCCTCGTGGCTGCTCGCCTCATCCACCAGAAAGTCCAATTCGGGAACGCTGACCTCGAAATCGTCGCGCAAACTGCGGTGAGACTCGTACAGCAGCGGCCCCAGCGCACCCACGTCGGCTTCCATCAGCGCCTTCGAAAAAAGGCGCACCCTCTCGATCTCCGTCACGACGTGGCGGGCCCGCTTCAGCAGTTCGATCGGCAGAATTCCTGCATATTCGGAAAGCTTTTCGAATGTCAGATCGCGCAGAGAGGAAAGTCCTCGAATGCGATCGTTCACCAGATACAGAGCTTCCTCGCATTCTCTGCGCCGCCGATTGTAGCCTGAACCGGCCAGGCTGCGCGAAACGCCGCTGTCGACCGCCACAAACGAGATTCCGGAAGGCAGGGGAATCCCCTCGTGCCGTCTCGACCGGCAATCGAGCAGAAGGGCCGATCCTTTTTCGGAAAAGACCGCCGCATACTGGTCCATGATCCCGCAGCGAACCCCGACAAACAGACGCTCAGCCTGTTGGCAGAGCGTCGCCAGTTCCAAGCCCGACAGCTCCAGACCTGAATGGAGGCGGCAAGTTTCGGCAAAAGCGACTTCCAGGGCGGCGGAACTGCTGAGGCCCGCCCCGGCGGGAACGTCTCCGTAAATGAAGCAGTCCATTCCGCACAGCGGAAGCTCCCTCTTCTGGAACTCCCGAATCACTCCCGCCGGATACAGCGCCCAGCCCTCAAAGCCGTTCTGTTGCAAGGGTTCTGAAACCGATATGGAAACGGTCTGAGAGAAAAGCGTCGAATGAATGCGCGCCCGACGATCTTCCCGGGGACGACTCAGCATCCGCCCGTAACGGTCGATGCCGCATGGAATCGCCAACCCGTCGTTGTAGTCCACATGCTCGCCGATCAGGTTGATTCTTCCAGGAGCTTCTACCAGATGCGTGGGGCTTGCGCCGAAGATTTCTCGAAACTCTCGCGTTGGATGCATCGCTTCCGCCTATTATATAGGCCAGGCGCCGGCGGTGAACGTTCGAATGGAACGCTCGGCGCCCAGGATGGTCGTGACCGGAGCGCCGTTAACCCGCATTTCTCACACGGCTCCGTCGCGAGGCGTCGGAGTGCGGCGCGGAACCAAGGCGCGTTACGAAGGCCCGCAAATCAGCGAAACCCGTCACGCTCGCTCCATCGAACAAGCGACCCGCATTCCGAAAACACCCTCAAATCAGTACAGGAACATCGGTTGCCCCAAAACGCTGGCAAGTTTGGGGTGGTAGGTTTCCACGTCGTAGAAGGAATCGACGTCGACTCGCTTGACTCCCTGAGCGACGATGTCGAGGTCTTCGTGCCGGTATCGCCCTTCCCGCAGCACCACGAGGCGACCGGTCTCTCCAGCCAGGATCAACTCGATGGCCAGATTGCCGAAATTAGTCGATACCATGCGGTCCAAAGAGTCCGGCGCCCCGCTTCGCATCAGGTAGCCAAGCTGCTGATAGATGATATTGATTCCCGTCCGACGCTTGATCTCCTCGGCGGTGAATCGACCGATCCCGCCTAACTTGCGATGCCCATACGCGTCTTCCGGACCCGTCTCAATGATGTCCCCGCCGATCATGCGCGCACCCTCGGAAATCGTCATCACGGCATAATTGCTGGGGCTCTTCTGCTGATCCTCTTTCAATAGGCGGCTGAGTTTTTCAGGATCGAAAGGGACTTCGCTGATGATGGCGCGGTCCACTCCCGTCAGATAGGCTGCGATCAGTGAAGTTTCGCCGGAATTCCTTCCAAAGAGCTCGACGATGCCGATCCTTTCATGAGAGCCGATGGAGGTCCTCAACTGCGTGATGTATTCCACGCTGCGACTCACGGCCGTCGAAAATCCGATGCAGTAGTCGGTTCCGTGCACGTCATTGTCCATCGTCTTTGGAATCGCAACCACCGGCACGCCCTCCGTGTGCATTCTGTGGCCGTAGCTCAGCGTATCGTCTCCCCCGATCGGAATCAGGGAATCGATGCCCAGCTTGTCCAGCACGCGGAGGATGTGCGGCGTGAAATCAAATCGATCCTTTCCCGATTCCATTTCAGGCCAGCTTTGCAGAAAGTCGGGCACATCCGCCTTCTTGACATTGCTCGGGTTCGTCCGAGAGGTGTGCAGAAATGTTCCCCCGGTCCGGTCGATGGTTCGGACGGATTCCTTGTTGAGCCGCAGGGTGTTTCGACGGAGGGTCTCTTCGTCGTCAGGATTGGAGTGGAGCAGCCCGCCCCAGCCCCTCCTGATTCCGACCACCTCATCCCCGCGTTCGGCCGCATGGTAGACGACCGTTTTGATGCAAGGATTCAATCCCGGCACGTCCCCGCCCCCCGTGAGAATTCCGATTCTTCTTGCCATAGGCCATCATTGTAATGAAAAGAGCGGGATTCAGACAAACTCAGCGCCGTCGCGCAAGAGATCGATGGATGGGACCTCAATCCGCAGGAGCGCCGAACGAAACGCCTGGCAGCCGCCCCGCTGGAAGCGCCTCAGTTCCGAGCACCCCTTGACTTGCGTCCCGATTCCAGCTAGGTAAGGGATACTGGCAATCGAAGGAGAAAAGAAGATGAAGCATTGGAACAGACGGGATTTTATCAAGCGGTCGGCGGTGTCGGCAGTCGCCGCGCCGATCGTGATCGCAGCCGTGGAGCGAGTTTCCGGGGCCGCCGAACGGATTCAGGTCGCGGCCGCGGGAGTGCGCGGACAGGGGCGAGCCAATATCGCTGGATTTCAACAGCTCCCCAATGTCGAGGTGGCGGCCATTTGCGACGTCGATGAAAACGTCCTGGCGGAACGGGTGAAGGAATTCGAAGATCGCGGCTGGAAGAAACCCACGACCCATACAGACATTCGCAAGCTGCTGGAAAATCCGGAGATCGACGTCGTCAGCTTCGCCACGCCCAACCACTGGCACGCTCTGGGAACCATTTGGGCCTGTCAGGCGGGCAAGGACGTCTACGTGGAGAAGCCGGCCTCCCACAACATCTGGGAGGGCCGGAAGATGGTCGAAGCGGCTCGAAAATACAATCGGATCGTGCAAACCGGAATGCAAATCCGCAGTTCCATCGGAGTGCGCGCGGCGATCGACTTCATGCGCAGCGGGCAACTGGGCGAGGTCTATATGGCCAAAGGGCTTTGCTACAAATGGCGGGATACGATCGGACGCACGCCGGACGAGCCGGTTCCAGCGGGCGTCGATTACGATCTCTGGCTGGGACCGGCGCCGGTCCGCGCCTTCTCCAGAAACCGGTTTCATTACAACTGGCACTGGCACTGGGACTATGGCAACGGTGACATCGGAAATCAGGGCGTGCACCAGCTCGACATCGCCCGCTGGGGGCTTGGCCTGGATCAACATCCCGTCCGCGTCTCCTCGATGGGCGGACATGTGATGTTTGACGACGATCAGGAGACTCCCAACGTTCAGCACGCAGTCTTCGAATATCCCACCACGGAAGTGACTGGAGGCAAGAAGTTGCTGCAGTTCGAAGTCCGGCACTGGATCAGCAACCACGAAGGGGGCGTTAGCGAAGGCGCTCAGGACAACATCGGAGTCATTTTTTACGGCTCCGAAGGGTATCTGGTGATCGACAGCTACTCAAGCTGGCGCAGCTATCTGGGACGCGAACGGACTCCTGGGCCCCACGCCACTGCCGGGGGCGATCATTACGGTAACTTCATCGAAGCCGTCCGCTCGCGCGACCGGTCGCTGCTCAACTGCGACATCGAGGAGGGACATCTGAGCGCCACCCTGAATCACCTGGCAAATATCTCCTACAGACTGGGACGGTCATTGGATTTCGATCCGCAAAAGGAGCGCTTCAGGAAAGACGAAGAAGCCGACGGGATGCTTTCCCGCCAGTACCGCGCGCCGTTCGTAATACCGAAAGAGGTCTGATTTCGGGGGGCTGGAATTCCTGGAATTCAAAGTTCCGAGTTCCGAGTTCCAGTCCCTCCGCACCCCTTAGGTTCGGGCAGATGGGTGAAACTTTTTGAGATTTTAGTCGGTGTTGGCAATCGGAATAAAGATCTTGAATGCGGCGCAAGGCCGGCAGTCATTAGCCCAGTCACGTGAGGGCCGGGATGAGGCCGCCCTCAGAATTCGTAGCGCCCGTCACGGGGCGCAAGCCCCAGAAGCCCGCAAAGCGGGCGACGCAATCTCGCCGCAAACGAATCGCACCCGGAAACCGATGCCCCCGGCTGAACGCGCCAGCGCAATCGTCAGAGCGACGCGGCCGCTTCGGACGCGTTGATGTGTGGCATTCCGCCCGACTGTTCCCAGGAAGCGCTCGCTGATCTCAGCCCGTCAACGGGCCCCGAACCGGGTCCCGTCGCTCCGACATCCGGCGTTTCCGCAATTTCAGCAGCCGGAACGAGCTTCAATAGCCCCAGCACCAAGCACCCAGCACCAACCGCACCAGGGACGCGGAACGAATCAAGAATGCAATCGCGGGATCTCGGTCCAGCTCCGCTTTTGATGAGATTCCAGAGCCTTTTCGGCCAGTTGCACGCCCCTGGCCCCCGCCAGCAGTGTCCAGGGAAACGGACTCCCTGTGACGACGTGCTTCAGGAACTCCTCCCACTGGGCCTGAAAAGCGTTGCCGTACTCCATCTGATCGGGAACCTTCATCCAGTCCCGAAAATAGTCGAGCGACGCCTCAACGTCCGGGTCCCAGACGGGCCTTGGAGTCCCGTCCAATGGCTGTATCCAGCAGTCCCCAAGCCCCGCCACTGCCGATCCACGCGTCCCGTCCACCTGGAGCGTCAGCAGGTCGTCGCGCCTGACCCGCACCGCCCAGGAGGAATTGAAATGGGCCACGACGCCGCCGGAAAGCTCAAAGGTGGCGTATGCAGCGTCGTCGGCGGTGCACTGGTACGCTTTCCCCCTTTCATCCCATCGCTCCCGCAGGTGGGTGGCGGCATGACAGCTGAGTCTTTCCACCGGGCCGAAAAGCCCTTCCAGCAGGTAATGCCAATGGGGAAACATGTCCAGAACGATCCCGCCTCCGTCCTGTTGACGATAATTCCACGACGGTCGTTGGCTTGGAACCGCGTCTCCGACGAAGACCCAGTATCCGAACTCTCCCCGGATCGACAGGATCTCCCCAAAGAATCCGCTTTCCACCAGAGATCTTAGTTTTTGAATGCCGGGCAGCCAGAGCTTGTCCTGCACCACCCCGTGCCGCAACCCCGCCTCTTCGGCCTTCCGATAAAGCCGATACGCCGTATTGGAGTCCTCGGCTACCGGCTTTTCGCAGTAAACGTGCTTTCCTGAATCAATCGCCTGCTCGACGGACTCCGCGCGCAGACGGGTCAACTGCGCATCGAAGTAAATGGAATACGCGGGGTCCTCCAGAACGGCGCCGAGATCCGTCGTCCAGCTTTCGATCCCGTACTGTCGGGCCAGCCCCTCCAGCTTGGCCGCGTTTCTCCCGACCAGTGCAACCGGATCGGGCAGAATCGATTCCTCGTCGCTCAGGCGGACGCCGCCCTGAGCGATGATAGGCAGAATCGACCTTTTCAGATGCTGATTCGACCCCATTCGTCCAGTCGCGCCGTTGAGTACGATTCCGATGCGGTGGATTTTTCGCTTCGACATGCCAAATTTCCGACAACCCGCTTGAAAAACGCGGATTAAGCGCGCTGAGGCCTTGCTCCGTCAGGAAGCGGAGGCGCATCGACGCCGGCTTTCGGAAGCGTCCCTTCCAATTCCTGCTTCCAGTGATCGACTTCGCCCGCCGGACCATAACAGTAAATCAACTTCAGGGGCGCATCCCCTATATTGGTCAGTTGGTGGAAAACCCCCGACGGCACGTAAACGGCCTGCCCGCCCTCGACGGTGCGGCGCTCGTTATCCACGCACATCTCGCCGACTCCTTCCAGGATCAGGTAGATTTCCTCCTGAGGATGGTTGTGCCAGGGGACCTGGCCTCCCTCCCCATCCAGCGTCACCATGCCCATGCAAAAATGGGTGGTCTGAATGGCGGAGGCTCCCCCCGCGATGTTTCGAGTGCTTCGTCCGGCGGGAAACCGTGGCCCGTCGGCTGTCGTCAAGTCCTCTATCAGCATCGTTCCGGATCCCTTCGATGCCAGCCTATACCAATCTCCGACGGAAGTGAAGAACAGCGCATGAAACCGCGCCTTGAGAGCCCTTCCGAAATCCGCAAAGGGAACCGATTCGAATCGGCTGAATCGCAATCCGAAATGTTCTACAATCGCCGCGACGTGAAACTCTCCTTATGCAACGAAGTCCTGCGGGAATTTCCGTTTCCGGAACAGTGTCGCCTGGCGCGGGATTTCGGTTACGACGGTCTCGAAATCGCACCCTTCACGCTGGACGAAAACCCTCATCTCATTCCACCATACAGAGCCCGGAAATTTCATCGCGTGGCAGCGGACTCCGGGATTTCCATCACCAGCCTGCACTGGCTTCTGGCCGCTCCGGCCGGACTCTCCATCAACTCGCCGGACGCTTTCGTTCGCGGCCGAACGGTCGAGGTCTTGCAAGGGCTGATCGAGCTTTGCAGCGAACTCGGCGCAAGAACCATTGTCCACGGCTCGCCAAAGCAGCGAAGCTACGGAACGACCGTCGGGAAAGCTCAGGCGGAAGCGCTGGCTCTGGAAACTTTCCGAGCCATCGCAACGGAGGTGGAAGCCGCCGCAATCACCTACTGCATCGAGCCGCTTTCGCCGCAGGAAACGAACTTCCTAAACACGGTCGAGGAGTCGATCCGATTCTGCCAACGAATCGGAAGCCCGGCTTTTCGAACCATGCTGGACACGCGCGCCGCCCGTTCCATCGAGCAGTCATCCGTCGAAGAGCTGTTTGCCGCCTGGTATCCGAAGGGTTGGATCGCTCACGTCCACCTGAACGATCGGAACCGCAGGGGTCCGGGCCAAGGAGACGATCCCTTTGCGCCGCTGCTGGCCGAAATGCACCGTCAAGATTATCAGGAGGTCGTCGTCGTCGAACCCTTCGACTACTTCCCCGATGGTCCGGGCGCCGCTTCCTACTGCGCCGGCTACCTGCGCGGAATTTTTGAAACCCTGGCCCCCCGCGGATTGAACGGAGCCTCCAACGAATGATCCGCATCGACGATTCCACCCGCCCCGAGCGACTCCAATCGGCCATCGAATGCCTCTGGCCGCTGGCCGCCCGGAAACTCCGCTCCATCGACGAATGCTTCGAGGACCGCGACGACGCCCCCGTCTTCACGGTAGATGGTCGATATACGTCAAGGGGCTGGACGGAGTGGACGCAGGGCTTCCAGTTCGGCTCCCTACTGCTGCAGTTCGACGCCACGGACGACGATGAGTTTCTGCACAAGGGCCGCGCTCGGACGCTTGAAAAAATGGCCGCGCACCTGACGCATTTCGGAGTCCACGACCATGGATTCAACAACGTCAGCACCTATGGCAACCTTCGGAGACTGGCGCTGGAATCCCGATTTTCGGCTTCCTCTTGGGAACGGGAGTTTTACGGTCTGGCTCTGAAAGTCTCCGCCGCCGTTCAAGCTCGACGTTGGACCTCGCTTCCAGACGGCGGCGGCTTCATCTATTCATTCAACGGCCCCCATTCGCTATTCGCCGACACCATTCGCTCGCTGCGCAGCCTTTCGCTGGGCCACCTGCTGGGGCACCGGATGCTGGAAGAAAACGACCGCGCCGTTTCCTTGCTGGAAAGGCTCGTCCAGCATGCGCTTTCCACCGCCCGCTACATCGTCTTTTACGGTCAGGGCCACGATATATACGACGTTTCCGGTCGAATCAGCCATGAGGCCATCTTCAACCTCAACGACGGCAGCTATCGCTGTCCCGGCACCCAACAGGGCTACTCCCCCTTTTCGACTTGGACCCGCGGTCTGGCCTGGGTGATCTGCGGATTCGCCGAACAACTCGAGTTCCTGGAATCTCTCCCGCATTCATCGTTTGACAGATTGGGAGGCCGCGCGAAGATCGAATCGGCGTTTCGCCGCGCCTGCATCGCTACAGCCCAACACTACATCGAGTGCTGCCCATCCGACGGAATCCCTTACTGGGATACCGGGGCGCCCGGACTCCGTTTCCTGGAGGGGTGGGCCGATCGGCCGGCCGATCCCTTCAACCCCCACGAACCGGTCGACAGCTCCGCCGCTGCCATCGCTGCGCAGGGCCTGTTGCGCCTGGCCAATTACCTTTCTCGAAATGGAAAAACACCGCTTGAGAAGCGCTTCCGCCAGGCGGGCCTGACAGTGGCCGGGCGACTGCTGCAGGAACCGTATCTTTCAGCCGATCCAGACCACCAGGGGCTTCTCCTGCACTCCGTCTACCACCGGCCGCGCGGCTGGGACTACGTTCCGGACGATCGAAACATCCCGTGCGGCGAAGCGAGCATGTGGGGCGACTACCACCTGATGGAACTGGGCGTCTACCTGCAGCGACTCATCCGCAACGACGCTTACCTGACGTTCTGGGGAGGCTCCCAAACCGATGTCTGAACCAGTCGCGCTGATCACAGGAGGAACGAGAGGCATCGGCGCCGCCGTAGCCCAAGCCCTGGCCGAGCGGGGGTTTTCACTGGCTCTCTGCGGCGTGCGAGCGCCCGACGAAGTTCAAGCGATACTTACGGAATTATCACACACAGTCTCTCAAATAAGATATTTTCAGTGCGACGTCGGCGATTCCAGGCAACGGAAGCGGTTGGTGGATGACGTCTCCAAGCGATTCGGGCGGATCGACACCCTGATCAACAACGCGGGAATCGCTCCCGCGGAACGGGTCGACATCCTACAGGCTACCGAGGAGAGTTTTTCAACAGTCCTGCGGGTCAATCTGCAGGGCCCGTACTTTCTGACTCAGCAGGTGGCGCGGAGGATGCTGGAGCAGGAAATTGGTTCAGTCCCTCCCTGCGTTATCAACATCACTTCAGTCTCGGCGTTCGCCGCCTCCTTGAACCGGGGCGAGTACTGCATCTCAAAGGCAGGGCTGAGTATGGCCAGCCGCCTCTGGGCCTTGCGCCTGGCGCCATGCGGAATTTCGGTCTTCGAGATTCAGCCCGGGATCATTCGAACCGACATGACCAAGGAAGTCGCCGACAAGTACGATCGCCTGATCGAACAGGGGCTGGTGCCGGAGGGTCGCTGGGGGCGGCCCGAAGACGTCGGTCGGGTCGCGGCGGCAATGGCCGCCGGCGAACTCCCCTACGCCACGGGGCAGATCTTGATCGTCGACGGCGGCATGACGATTCCGCGGCTTTAGTTTGGTTCTTCGTTCCGAGTGCTGGGGGCGTTGGTGCT
>DATKAT010000036.1:0-21903 GCA_035514675.1 Acidobacteriota bacterium
TTCTAAACTGGCGTAGTGAGCAAGGGTCTGGCCGGGAGGGCCGGACCGGAGGAAGAAACAGCCATGAGTCTAGAAAAAGCCAGAACGCAGCTTCAGGAACTGAAGGAAACCCTCGGCTCGGTCCTCGACCGGGTGCGCGAGCTGGAAGTTGAATTTCAGCAGCCCGAACAGATGGCGGAGCGAACGAACGGAAGCTCTCGATCCGCGTTGAAGCGGATCAATCAGCTGGTGGCCGGACTAGCCGGCCGCGCCACGCAGGAGGAGATCCTGGAGGGCCTGCTGGAGGACAGCCAGCATTTTTCCGAGCGGGCGATCCTGTTTCGCAAGGGCATGGACGCCGACTTCTACCCTTGGAAGAGCATCGGTTTCGAGGCTTCCGCATTGGAGGGCCTGACCTTCGTTCCCGGCGAGGACCCCGTTTCGGAGTCCTTTCGCAGCCGTTCGCTGCAAGTGCTGACTGCCGCGCCCGAGAGGCTTCTTTCCTGGTTGACGGAGTCTCCGCCCCTGCCGCGTCAAGCCGCCTGCATTCCTCTGGTTTTTGACGAATTCGTTCCAGTCGTGCTGTACGTCGACACCAGCGGAAGCCTGGATGTGGACGCCATCGAGCTCTCCTCTCATGTCACCGCGCTGGTGGTCAAGAATCACTTCCTTTCCATGGAGCTGGAACGCGTGGGCGGCGCCGAATTCCGCATCGAAGAGGGCAAAGCGGATGTTGAGGCCGAGTCGGCGAGGGCGCGGGAGCCCGCCGAAACGCAGGAGGAGGCGGTCTCCGAATCTTTCGTCGATGAGAGCTTTTACGACGAAAGTCCCGATTGGGAAAAAGTCCATCAGGAGGAGACCGCGACGCCGGCTTCGGAGGACCTCCGCGAGTCCGAGCCATGGCAGCCGTACGAGCCAAAGTCGCAAACCGAAGAGTTTGTTCGGAAATCTTCACCAGAAGCCGAGCCTGCATCGGTTGAGAAGGCGCCCCCCGCTGAAGCGCCCGTCTCAGCCGAGGATTCCGAATCCGCCGCTCCGCGGGTGGTTGATGAAGGGAGGGCGGAATGGAGCGAATCGGTTCCCGTTGAGAAAAGGGAAGCCGGGTTCTCCGATGAAGGCATCGCCAGAGACTGGGCCAGACCGTCCTATCCGGAAACGGAAAGGGCGGAGCGGCCGACAAATGAAGCCGTCGCCGAGACCCCGTCGGAATCCGGGATCGAACCGTGGAATGAATTGACGCAAGCCGAGCCGGAAAGCCGGGAGGAGGCGCAGGAGGAAGTCATCTGGGGAGATTCGAAAGAAGCGAGCGCCGATGCGGATGCCTTTCCGCCGTCCGAACAAAGAGCGGAGTTTGCGGAACCGATCCGCAAGGAGGCCGCTCCGGAACCGGTCCGCGAGGAGACGATCGAAGAGTCGGTTCGAGACGCCGGCGCGTCGGAGATCCGGGACGAAAGGCCTGAGGCGGAGGCCGCAAGGACGGAGCCGGCAGCTCCCGCGAAGGAAGCCGGAGCGGCGGAGCCGTCCCTTGGAACTCCAAGTGCAGAAGAGGAGGAGCTGCACGCCGAAGCTCGAAGGTTCGCCCGCCTGCTGGTGTCCGAGATCAAGCTGTACAATGAAGATTCGGTCCGGGTGGGTCGCAGCGGGTGCGATCTGTACGAACGCCTTCAGCGCGACATCGAACGCAGCCGGAACATGTATGAGAAGCGGGTGCATCCTGCCGTCAAGGGCCGGACGGATTACTTTCACGGAGAACTCGTGCGGGTCCTGGCCGAAGGCGATGAATCGAAGTTGGGCGAAGGGAACCCCGGACCTCAATTGGAATCCAAATAAGGGTTCGCGCGGAAGCCGGAATCGCAGATCCGAGAGCGGGATGTGAGTCCGCCTGCTGCGTCGCTGAGGAGCATCCGAATCTGCGCTGTGGAGATCTCATCAAGGAACGGCTGGAAACGGCGCCCCGGCCTTGAGTCGGTGAATGCCTTGAACAAAACGCGGATCAGCGAGAAGGCCGCCAGCTTTTCCGAATCGGTCATTCGGGAGATGACCCGACTAGCCAACCGCCACAACGCGATCAATCTGGCACAGGGCTTCCCCAATTTCCCGGCCCCGGATTTTCTGAAGGAGGCCGCCTGTCGAGCGATTCGAAACGATATCAACCAGTACGCCATCACATGGGGATCGCCGCGGCTGAGGCGCGCGATTTCCGACAAGTATCTCCGCCAGTACGATTACGAAGCCGACCCGGACCGCGAGATCACCGTTTGCTGCGGCGCCACCGAATGCATGATTGCGGCGATTCTGGCGCTGGTGGATCCCGGCGGGCGAGTCGCCGTCTTCGAGCCGTTCTATGAGAACTACGGCCCCGACGCCGCCATCGCAGGCGCCGCGCCGCAGTACTTCCAGCTGGACCCCGAGCGCGACTGGGCGGTTGACTTTGAGGCGATCGAGCGGTCGATCCAGCGCGAACCGCTCAGAGCCTTGATCCTGAACAGCCCGCAGAACCCGACCGGGAAGGCGTTTAATCAAAGCGAAATGGAGCGGCTGGCGGAACTGGCGGTCCGCTACGATTTCTATGTCATCACGGACGAGATCTACGAGCACATCCTCTACTCCGGGCGGCATGCGCTGATCGCGCAGCTTCCCGGCATGCGGGAGCGCACCGTCACCATCAGCGGGCTTTCCAAGACTTTCAGCGTCACCGGATGGAGGCTCGGGTACTTGGTGGCGCCGGAAGATTTGACCTCGGCCGTCCGCAAGATCCACGACTTTCTGACGGTAGGGGCGGCTGCGCCGCTGCAGGAAGCGGCGGCGGAGGCGTTGGAGTCCTCAGGCGACTACTTTGAAAAGCTGGCGGAGGAATACAGAAGGCGCCGCGACTTTTTCGTCCCGGCGCTTCGCAAAGCCGGCTTCCGGGCCTGGAATCCCCAGGGCGCATACTACGTGATGACCGACATCTCCGGGTTGACCGAATTGTCCGACGTCGCTTTCGTCCGCAGAATGGTCGAGGAAATCGGGGTGGCCGCCGTTCCAGGCAGCAGTTTCTTTCAGAAGGGGGACTCCGGTCGAAAGTTCGTCCGTTTCGCGTTCTGCAAGACCATGGACGTGCTGGAGGAGGCTGCCGAAAGGCTGTCGCGGCTCCGGGGGCGATGATGGAGAACCGAGAGATCGCACGGATCTTTCACGAAATTGCCGACATCCTCGAGATTCAGGACGCCAATCCGTTTCGGGTCCGCTCCTATCGCCGGGCGGCGCAGGTCGTAGAATCGCTGGCCTTTGAGGCGGCCGGCGCGCTGGCCTCCGAACCTGACCGCATTCGGTCTCTGCCCGGAATCGGCGGGGGGACTTTTCAGAAGATTCAGGAACTCGTTCAGACCGGCCGCTGCAAAGAGCACGAAGAGCTTCTGGATCAGGTGCCCGAAACTCTTCTGACATTGCTGGAGCTGCAGAATCTGGGACCCAAGAAGATCGCGCTTTTCTGGAAGGAGCTCAAGATCGGCACGATCGAGCAGCTGGAGGAAGCGGCGCGAAACCATCGGCTCCAGTCCCTGCCCGGCATGGGGGCGAAGAGCGAAGAGAAGATCCTGAAAGCCGTTCAGGACTATCGCGGCCGTCAAGGCCGCTTTCGGATCGACTTCGTCGACGAATCCTCGGAGCGTCTAATCCGCTATTTGAAAAAGCGCGTCGATGTCGACCGCATCTCAACGGCGGGAAGTCTGCGCCGGCGGCGCGAAACGATCGGCGATCTGGACCTCCTGGTCACCTGCCGCAACCCCGAAGACGCAATGGAGAAATTCGTTCAGTACGACGAAGTCCGCGAAGTCCTTGCCCGAGGCGAGACCAAGGCGACGGTGGTGATGAAATCTTCGATGCAGGTCGATCTGCGCGTTCTGGAGCCGGAGAGCTTCGGGGCGGCGCTGCAGTATTTCACAGGCTCCAAGGAGCACAACGTCGCCCTTCGGGAAATGGCCAAGAAAAAGGGTTTCAAGATCAACGAGTACGGACTGTTTGCAATCGAGTCCGGCAAGCGGGTGGCCGGGCGGGAGGAATCCGAAATTTACCGGCATCTCGGATTGCCGCCCATCCCGACGGAGCTGCGCGAAAATCGGGGCGAAATCGAACGGGCGGAAGCGGGAGATCTGCCCAAACTGATCGAGTTGGATGACCTGCGCGGCGACCTGCACATGCACACGACCGCTTCAGACGGTCAGAACACGGTTCAGGAAATGGCCGAAGCGGCCTCCCGGCGCGGATACGAATACATGGCCGTCACGGATCACAGCAAATCGCTGGCCATGATCGGAGGTCTGGACGAAAAGCGCCTGCGGAAAGAGATCGAGCACATCGATGAAATTCGGAAAAAAGATCCCGGAATCGAAATTCTGAAAGGCATTGAAGTGGATATTCTGGCCGACGGCCAATTGGACCTGTCCGATGAGGCGCTGAAAGAGCTGGACGTCGTGATCGCGTCCATCCACAGTCGCTTCAGCTTGAGTCGAAAGGAAATGACCCTGCGCATCTGCCGGGCGCTGGAAAACCCGGCGGTCAACATTCTGGCCCATCCCACCGGCAGACTCATCCTCAAGCGCGAGGCGTACGAGGTAGACCTGGAACAAGTGGTTGCCGCGGCAGTCGAAAACCGCGTCTGTCTGGAAGTGAACGCGTACCCCGCTCGCCTCGACCTGAACGACGTGCACGTCCGGATGGCCAGGGACATGGGGGCGCTGATCAGCATCAACTCGGACAGCCACCACACCGAGATGCTGCGCTACGTCTCCTACGGCGTCGACACCGCACGCAGAGGATGGCTGGAAAAGGAGGACGTCATCAATACCTTCCCCCTCTCCCGCCTGCGCAAGATTCTCCGAAAGGAGAGCTATCGGGAGTAGGAGTTTTTCGTTCTGCGTTCTTCGTTCCGCGTTCTTGGCGCTATTGATGGGCCTGTTGGAAAATGAACTGCGAGACCTCCGGATGTCAGAGCGACGGGCCCCGCTTCGGGGTTCGTTGACGGAAAGCGTTTGGCAGGGGCTTCGTGGGTTCAGGCAGGCGGTTCGCCCGCAATCAACGCGCCCGAAGCGGGCGCGTCGCTCCGACAATTGCGCTGCCTCGATCCATTGGAGGCATGGGAGACGTTCTTCGTTCCGCGTTCTTCGTTCTGGGTTCTGGGGCTGACGAATGCACAAAATTCGGATGCTTGCCCGCATTTCTCACACGTCTCCTACTGCGGCACCGGAGAGCGGCGCGTCTACAGTCGGACGGCGCTGCATCCCGCCTGGCTGCATTGCTCGTCGCGCACATATTCCCGATATGCTTGCTCCTCGCGCCTTGCCAGGCGGGCGCATCGCCGCCCTTTTTGTGACGACGAACTTCTGACTCAGGACACTAGAAATTGGAACGCGGAACGCCGAACGAAAAACCTAGAAGGACCAGAACTCCCTGAGATGGCTTCGGACCAGATCCCGATAGGCGGCGTAGGACTCCTCCACTTCGAAAGATGCGGCTGCTGCGCCGGCGGGCTCCAGGCAGGCGCCGATCACCTCCAGCGTGCTGGAGACCAGGCCCTGAAGGTCGTAGCCGCCTTCCAGCACGTAGAGAATCCGGCCTTTGCAGGCGTCGGCCGCGGCTTCGTTCAGATGGAGGGCGATCCGTCCGAATCCTTGCGCGCTCAAGTTCATCCCTCCCAGCGGATCCAGGCGGTGCGCGTCGAATCCGGCTGAAACCAGAATCAGGTCGGGCCCGAACCGCCTCAGGATAGGCGCCACGAACTCCCGATACAGGGGAGCGAAGAACCCGTCGCCGGCGCCGGCCGATATTGGAAAATTCACGGTGGTGCCGGTCCCGTCCCCCGCGCCCTTCTCGCGGAAGCTTCCGGTCCCTGGATAAAAGGGATGCTGATGGCTGGAAAGGTACAGAACATCGAGCCGATCGTAAAAGATCTGCTGGGTACCGTTTCCGTGGTGCACGTCGAAGTCGACGACTGCGACCCGCCGCGCCAACCCTTCGTCCAGGGCGAATTGGGCTGCCACCGCGATGGTATTGAAAAGACAGAAGCCCATGGCGCGATCCGATTCGGCGTGGTGGCCGGGCGGGCGGGCCAGCAGTATTCCGGATCCGATTCGCTCGCTGAAGAGGGCTTCCACCAGGGCCATGGCGCCCCCCGCGGCCAGCCGCGCCGTCTCGTAGGAGCGCCTGCCGGCGTGAGTGTCCGGGTCCAGGCTCGAGTAGGGTCTTTCGGCGGTTGCGGCGATGCGCCGGAGATGATCTTCCGAGTGCACCCGGGAAATGCGGTCGGTCTCGGCGAGCCTGGGTTCGATGGACAGCAGCAGGCTTCGTTTTTCCCAGTTCCGCAGAGCGTCCAGCAAAGCGCGCAGTCTTTCCGGACGCTCGGGATGCCCGCGGGGCATCTCATGCTGCAAGAAGCGTTCGTCCAGAACGATCCCGAATCCCATCAACTTCCCAGCGCGACCTGCGGCGATTCGCATTCCGGACAGCATCCGCCCGAAAACCACTCGGTTCCCGTTCCCTTCCACCCGCAGCGCAGGCAGAACGCCGTCCGATTCTTGAAAAACGAATACTGTATAATTTTGACGCCGCTGTAAAGGGCCAGGGACGCAACGCCGCCTCCGAGCAGCGTGAACCCGAGGCCGATCAGAGGCGGAAAGTTCAGTTCAGGCGCCGAGCCCATGACGCTGAGAATGATGAGGGAAGCAGCGACGAGTCCGAATCCGAATCTTCTCAGGGATTGGAATCGGACGTGCGCGGGCTGCTTCGGAATTCTCATCGCTTTTTTCATCATCTTATCCCACAGCCTTTTTGCGTTTCAAAACGCGTCGGAATCCGACGGGCGATTGCAGTATTTCATTCAACTGCGGCAGCCCTCGGTAGCCCAGAAGCTGATCGAGTCGACGCCTGACGCGCCTGCGGAACTACGCCGAAGAGAAGCGGCCTCCGAATGGGCCGGGCGGTACGAGGGGGAGGTGCTGGCTGGACAGCAGCAGTTTTTGGATCGGGTCCGCGGCAGGAGCCTCGGCGGATTTTCGGCCGCGCTGTCGAATCCGATCGAGATGGAGATTCTGGGCGCCAGCAGCTTTCTCTTAAACGGCGTTTTCGTCAGGGCTTCGCCGGAGGCCGTTGAGTCGCTTCGAAGAGACCCCGAAGTATTGCAGGCGACTCCCGCTCGAGAACGCCATCTGTTTATCGATTCGGCTCCGGCGGTGGTTCGGGCCGAGGCCTTCTGGCAGGCGGTGGGCGGAGTGGAAAACGCCGGCGCCGGGATCAAGATCGGCATTATCGATTCCGGAATCCATCACAACCACGCCATGTTTCGGGGCGATGGGTTTTCAGCCCCGGCAGACTTTCCAAAGGGCTCTGCTGCATTCACCAACGGCAAGGTGATCGCGGCCCGGTCCTACCATCACCTCTTTCCGAATTTTCAAAACGACCAGACGCCGGCCGATGAGCGCAGCCACGGCACTGCAGTGGCGGGCGTGGCCGCCGGGAATCGAGTATCGTCTCCCATGGGGATGGTGCAGGGGATCGCGCCCCGCGCCTTTATCGGGAACTACAAGGTCTTTGGAAATCCGCAGACCAACCCCACCACCACTTCGTCTGCGATTCTCGCCGCCATCAACGATGCCGTCGCCGATGGGATGGACATCGTCAATCTCAGTTTGGGCGGGCCGCCTGCGGATCCGGAAAACGATCCGGAGCAGCAGGCTATTCGGCTTGGAAGCGAGTTGGGCGTGGTCTTCGTCGTCGCAGCCGGAAACTCCGGACCGGCCCCGGGGACCGTCAGCTCGCCGGGAACCAGCCCGGACGCCTTGACCGTAGGCGCGGTCACTCACGCGCGCTTTATTGGGACTCCGCTGGAAGTGGCCGATGCGCCGCCCCCGGGAGGGGGTTCTCGAGAAATCGGCTACATTAAAGGGGAGCAGGTGGAACTTCCCTTTGGAGCGGGGCCCTTCGAAGCGCTGCCGGTCTCGGCGGTCTCGGCCTCCGGCTCCTCATTGGGATGCCAGCCGCTGCCGGCGGGTTCCCTGCTGGGAAGGGCGGCCCTGGTCGAAAGGGGCGAATGCCTGTTTCAAGTGAAAGCGGAAAACGCGATTGCGGCGGGGGCCTCGGCCATGGTGGTCTTCAACAACGTGGGGGGGCCTCCCATCGTCATGAACCTCTGCCCCGAGGGGGGAGCGCAATGCGCGGCTTCGGCCCGTCCGTCCGGAATGATCTCCCGGCAGGACGGATTGGAGCTGCAGAGCCGCCTGGCCGGCGGCGAGAGGCTGTGGGTTTCCCTGGCGCCCGCTTTTCAGAACAAGGCCTACTTTCTGCCGGGCCTCGGAGATCATTTGACGAACTTCAGCGGGCGGGGCCCTGGATTTCGTTCGGCCATCAAGCCGGACCTGAGCGCGCCTGGCGATGCGATCTTCAGCGCTTCAAACACCGGCGCTTTCAGCTTCGACTCCCGCGGCACCAGTTTTTCAACGCCCATCGTGGCGGGAGCGGCGGCGCTGATTCGACAACTGCATCCGGACTGGACGGTGGGAGACGTGAAGTCGGCCCTGGTGCATTCGGCGCAATCGATCGTGACGGTCAATGGAGCGCCGGCCGGCGTATTGGAATCCGGCGCGGGCCGGCTCGACATGGAAGCCGCCTCGGCGACCGTTGGCACGGCCGATCCGGTCAGCATCAGCTTCGGAGTCTTTCACAGCGAGGAGGAGGCTCGCGACGGCCGCATTCGAAGCGTTCGAGTCAGGAACGCATCGGCCTCGCCGCGAACTTTTCTGTTGACGGTGGAGCAGCGGGAAACGGTCCCCTCGCTCCAGCTCTCCGTCTTTCCGCCGACGCTGCACTTGGAGGCGGGGCAGGCTCAAGAAGTGCTGGTTCAGGCGACGGGCGGCCCTACCGCCGCCATGGGCGCATTTGAAGGACGGATCATCGCGGAAGACGCCTTCAGCGGCCGCCGCATCGCCATTCCCTACTGGGGGGCGATATCCGTCGAGATCGGTTCCCTCGTGAAGGTTTCGCAGGAGGACGGCAACTTTTCGGACCTGAACGAAGCGGTTCTGCACGCGGTCCCAGGCGGCGTCGTTGAAATCGCCGACAGCGGAACTTATCGGACCAATCTGTCGCTTCAGTTCAACCGTTTCGGCGTCGCTCTGGACGGATTGACCATTCGCGCCGCTTCCGACGCCTCGCCGGTGCTGGAAGGCGATTCCCCATCCGCGCCGACGATCGCCGTTACAGGGCTGGAACGGGTCACGCTGGATGGGCTGCATGTGAGAGGACAAAGCGAGTTGGTGGCCTTCAGGAACGCTTCCGGGACTCTGAAGCGGAGCCTGCTGGAGGGGACGGGACAGGACGAAGACGGATTCGGCCTCACCATGGTCGATTCCCGGGTCCATATTTTTGACAACGTCATCGAAAAGACGTCCGCTACGGCCATCGCCAGCTTCCAGTCCACCAGCCTGATTCAGCGCAATCGGATTCGCGGTCTGAGAAATCCCCAGGGAGGTCATTCTCACGCAATTCTGCTATCGGCCGACAGCCGGAGCTCCATCTTCGACAACCGTATCGAAGGGAGCCGCGAAGCCTCGGTCCAGGGCCAGGGGATTCGCATTTCCGGAGGCCTGGCTCTGGTCAAGGGCAATTCGATTCTCTGGCAGGGGGGGGCGCAGGGGGACGGCGTTCTGATACGCTCCGCCGACAGTTCCGCCTGGTTGCTGGACAATTGGATCGCGTCCAACGAACGCCATGGAATCGGCCTTTTTGACGGTGCGCAGGCCAGCGCGAGCCGAAACGTCTTGAGCGACAATTCCGAACTCGGGATGGCGATTCATGCAGGCTCCCGGGCCTGGATCGAGGCCAATCGGATTTTTTCCAATGGGGGAGGCGTCGGCGTCTTCGACTCCGAAGCCTCCGTCGTCGACTCCGTAATCGCCTTCTCCACTTCAGCCGCCTCCGGACACGGGATCCTGGCTCAGGACAGCGCGCTCCAGCTGGTTCACGCCACAGTTGCCGGCAACCGCGGCGTCGGCTTGCTGCTGGCCGGCAGCGGGTCCGTTCTGGCGGCAAATTCCATTCTTTCCGGCAACGCCGCAGGCGATCTGTCGGGCGTTCGGGCGCAAGACGACATTCGATCCAATCTGATTCAGGACGGCTCGCTGTCCGGAACCGCCGGCAATATGGCGGCGGACCCGGAGTTCGCTTCGGCCAAAGAGCTGGATTTCTCACTGCAAGCCGGCTCTCCGTCAATTGACGCGGGGGATGCCGCCCTGTCTCTGACCTCGCTGGATCTGCTGTCGCGGGTCCGGCCCGTAGACGGTACGGGCGACGGAATTGCCCGGGCGGACCTGGGAGCCGTCGAGTTCGCATCGGAGGCGTCCGAGCCGATCCATCTGCCCGTCCTGTCGACCCGCCCCGACGAGTTTCTGGGGATCGCCTTCACCAACGCCCACCGTCCAGCCGCTCCGCTCGACTTTTCGGAATCGGAGGCTCACGCGTTCCAGGAAATCGTTCGAATGAGAGCATTCCTTCCGTCCGGCGAACTGTTTGCAGAGCAGCAGCTGGCTGTCGGCAGTCTCGTCCAGCAAGCCTCTCTGCTGACCGAGTTCTTTCCGAACCTGAATGACGGCTGGATCGAAATCGCCTCCAGCGGTCCTGACACGGTCGGCTTCACCCTGCTGGGAACCTCGGACCTTCGATATCTGGACGGCGCCATCCTGAAAGCTTTCAAGGGCGAAACGCTGCTGTTGCCCGAAATCCGGACGCAGGCGGGCGAAGACACCTCGCTGCTGCTGGTCAACCCCGAATCCGAGCCGCAAACGGCTGCGCTCCGACTCGTCAGTCCGAACGGCGTCCAGGAGCAGTCGGCGCCGCTCGCTCCAAACGGGATGTCGCGGATTTCGATCAAAGAGTTCTTCGGCGCAGGAGTGGAAGGCTACCTGGAAGCGACGCCCGCCGACGGCTTCCGTCTCGGAGCAATCCAGCTGTTCGGCACCGCGGAATCGATCGGCGGACTCGCCGGCATTCCGCTTTCCGAAGCGTCGAACGAGCTTTTCGGAGCCCAGTTGGCCGTCACCCCAGAAATGGATACGCTGCTGAACGTCGTCAATTGGGGCCCGGGCCAGTCGGTTTCGCTGGAGGCGGTCGACGAGTCCGGAACGGTTCTGGCCTGGCGCCAGGAGGAGCTTCAGCAGGGAGAGCAGCTTCGCATTTCGGCTCGAGAATTTTTCGGACTGCAAGACCAAAGCCTGGTCGGCTGGCTTCGAATCCACACCGCCGACGCCCGGCTGCTGGGCAGCGTTTCGTTTCAGGACCCTGACGGTCGGTTTCTGGCTTCCCTTCCCCTGCAGAATCGCCCGGCCCGCGAGGTCATCTTCAGCCACGTGGCCCACACCGACGAGATCTTTACCGGCGTGGCCCTCCTGAATCCACATCCGGCTCCGGCGCTGATCGCCCTCGACGTTTTCGATTCCCACGGCGCGCTCGTCGGCACGGCCCTGCGCGAGCTGCGAGCCGGGCAGAAGCTGGCCCGCTTGATTCACGAATGGGTTCCCGAATTGGAGAGGCAAGGGGGCGGCTTCATTCGAGTCCGGGCCAGCCATCCGATCTTCGGATTCGCGTTGTTCGGAGCGCCCGACCTCCGATACCTGGCCGCGGTTCCCCAGCAGACGCTGGTTCACTGAGTTGTTTTGCGTTCTGCGTTCTGCGTTCCGAGGACGAAGCGCTTGGGAGCATGACGAAGAAACCGGCGCCGACGCAGCGCCGGCTGTCTAACCCGCATTTCTCACACAGATCCGGCGCCGCAGCAGGACTCGTGTAAGAATTGCGCGTTAACTGCGGGCGCTGCGGCTTCCCTTTGTTGACAACATCCGGGGGCTTCAATAACATTCTTGCTTTCACGGAATTGTTGGGTTTCAGCCTGCGATGCCGACGCCGTTCGCAGTGCTGCATCGGGGCGCTGCAGCAGCCCGTTGATTCGGGCGAGACTGACCCCTCTTGCATAGGATTCCGAGCCGCAGTGGTTTGGAATCGCCGGAACGGTTAAAGAATCTTAGTCTAGAAGATCGATTTCGACGGACCAATCCAGTGGAGCATATTGTATTTTACACGTGCGCGACAGCTTCGATCGCGGCGGCGCTCGTCGTGGTGTTTCAGCGAAGGACCATCTACAGCGCCCTAGCGTTGATCGTCTGTTTCGGCGCCATGGCCGTTCTGTTCTTTCAACTCGGCGCCCATTTCATCGCGGCGATTCAAGTGATCGTTTACGCCGGGGCGATCATGGTCCTGTTCGTCTTCGTCGTCATGCTGATCGATCCTGAATCCGAGTTCTTTGCGGTCAATCGGCTGACGCGCCTTTCTCTGATCGCAGTGCCGATGGCGCTGCTGCTTGGGTTTTTCCTGCTCTGGACCGCCCGGCAGTTTTACGAACCTCCCGGGGAGGCGGCTCTGGCCGTCACCGGGGACGTGGGCACCATCGCACGCAGCCTGTTTCGCGAATACGTGCTTCCGTTCGAAGTGACTTCCGTGCTGATTCTGGTGGCCATCCTGGGCGCGATGGTGCTTGCCAAGCGCGCCGATTAGAAAGACTTTATGGTACCTACGACGCACTATCTGATCCTCGGCGCGATTCTCTTTACGATCGGCTCTCTGGGAGTCATCGTTCGTCGAAACGTCATCACCATGTTCATGTGCATCGAGCTGATGCTCAATGCGGTCAATCTGACGTTTCTGGCCTTCGCGCGCGTCTTCGATCAGGTGGACGGCCAAATCTTCGTCTTTTTCGTCATGACGGTGGCGGCGGCTGAGGCGGCTGTGGGGCTGGCTCTAATCGTTTCATTGTCTCGAAAGACGCATTCGGTCGACATCGACCAGGCGGATACGCTGAAGTGGTAGGCGCATGTTAGAGTATTTTTCCATCCTGCTGCTGTTTCCGCTCGCCGGCGCCGCGATCTGCGGAATATTGGGGCCCCGCCTTTCTGCGCGAAGCGTCTCCTGGCTCGCCTGCGGCTCGGTCTTTCTGAGTTTCGCCGTCGCCGCCGTCGCTTTTTACGAATTGCTGCAGTTGGACCCCGCCGCCCGGATCGCCAGAAACACCTTGTTCACCTGGATCGAATCGGGCAGCTTCACCAGCCGCGCTTCGTTTCTGCTGGATCCGTTGTCGGGCGTCATGATTCTGATCGTCACGGGCGTCGGCTTTCTCATCCACGTCTATTCGGTCGAATACATGAGAGGGGAGAGCGGCTTCTACCGCTACTTCGCCTATCTGAACCTCTTCATTTTCATGATGAGCGTCCTGGTGCTGGCCGACAATTATCTGCTGATGTTCGTCGGCTGGGAAGGCGTCGGGCTCTGCTCCTTTCTGCTGATCGGCTACTACTTTGCAACCCGGACGGCGGGCGACGCCGCCAAGAAGGCTTTCATCGTCAACCGGATCGGCGACTTCGGATTCCTGCTGGCCGTCTTTCTCATTTTCCAGACCTTCGGCAGCATCGATTATCTTGAAGTGTTTGCGGCCACAGCGGACCGCTTTCCTGTTCCGGTCGAGGGGTTCGGCGTCCTGGGCGCCATCACCCTGTTGATCTTCGTCGGCGCCGCCGGAAAGAGCGCGCAGATCCCGCTTTACGTCTGGCTGCCGGACGCAATGGCCGGGCCCACCCCGGTCAGCGCTCTGATACACGCCGCCACCATGGTCACCGCAGGCGTCTACATCATCGCCCGCTCCGCGGCTCTTTACAGCCGCTCTCCGGAGACCTTGGCCATCGTGGCGGGAGTTGGAATCCTGACCGCCCTGCTGGCCGCACTAATCGCCCTGGGGCAACGGGACATCAAGAAGGTCCTGGCCTACTCGACTGTCAGCCAGTTGGGCTACATGTTCGTCGGCGTCGGCGTCGGCGCCTGGGCGGCCGGAATCTTCCATCTGTACACTCATGCATTTTTCAAGGCGCTGCTGTTTCTGGGTTCGGGGAGCGTCATTCTAGCGATGCATCACGAGCAGGACATGTTCAAGATGGGCGGGTTGAAACGGCACCTCCCCATCACCTGGGCGACAATGGGGATCGCGACGCTGGCCATCGCCGGCATCCCGCCTTTTTCAGGGTTCTTCTCGAAGGACGAGATCTTGTGGAAATCGCTCAGCAGCGATCACGGCTCCATTTTCTTTTACGCAGTCGGCGTAACGGTGGCCGGCCTGACCGCATTCTATATGGCCCGTCTCATGTACCTGACATTTTACGGACCGGCGCGCTTTTCGGAGTCAGGCGCCGGCGCCGGCCACTCGGAGCATGGCGGAGGACACGGCAAGCCGCACGAGCCTTCCCGCCTGGTGACCATCCCGCTGCTGATTCTGGCTGTCTTCTCGTTCGCCGCCGGTCTGATCGGCCTGCCGCCATGGCTGGGAAACAATTCCTTTGAGCAATTTCTCCAGCCGGCCTTCTATCATGCATATGTCGGGGACGACCACGGCGCGCACAATTACGCCCTGGAAATCGCTCTGGTTGCGCTCGTCGTTCTTCTGTCCGCCTTCGCCATATGGCTGGCGCATCGATTCTACGTCCGCTTTCCCGACACTCCAAACCGCATCGCTGAACGACACCCGCTGGCGTACGCGCTGATTGAAAACAAGTTTTTCGTAGACGAAATTTACGACACGCTCATCGTACGCCCCATCGAGCGAGTTTCCAGGGGATTTCTGTGGAAGGGGATCGATGTCGGGGTGATCGATGCTTTGGTCAATGGCACGGCTTCCTCATTTCGAAATTGGAGTCACCGCGTCAAAAAGATGCAGGGCGGCTTTACGCGAGCCTACGCGGCATGGATCCTGCTCGGCGCCATTTTGATTTTCATCTACTACTTTCTGACGGTCTGATCGTATGCCTGGCTTTGAATCGTTGCTGACCATCATCCTCCTGATTCCTCTGGCGGGCGCCCTCCTGCTTGCGTTTCTGCCCGCCGGAAACGCGCGGCGGCTTCGATTAGCGGCCCTGGCCGTCACTCTGCTGACGTTTCTCGCCTCGCTGCCGCTGGTGTTTCGCTTCGACGCCTCAGCCCAGGGCATGCAGTTCGTGCAGAACGTCCCCTGGTTCAGCGTAGGCGGCTTTAGCGTTGATTATTCGGTGGGAATCGACGGGATCAGCCTGTTTCTGATCGTGATGACCACCTTCCTGATGCCGCTTTCGATTTTGGGGAGCTGGAGCGTCCAGGACAAGGTCAAGCCCTACATGATTTTGATGCTCCTTCTGGAAGTGGGGATGCTGGGAGTCTTCGTCGCCCTGGATCTGGTCCTTTTTTACGTCTTCTGGGAGGTGCAGCTGATCCCCATGTACTTTCTGATCGGAATCTGGGGAGGCGCCGACCGCATTTACGCCGCAGTCAAGTTCTTTCTGTACACATTCGCCGGCTCCCTTTTCATGCTGGCGGCTCTGATCGCGCTGTACTTCTTCAACGGAGCCGAAAGCTTCCACATCTTGCAAATCACCGAGCGCCTCGCATCCGAGGAGATCCTGCTCAGTTTCAGAGCGGAACTCCTGCTGTTTCTGGCTTTCTTTCTGGCGTTCGCCATCAAGGTGCCCCTCTTCCCGTTTCACACCTGGCTCCCGGACGCCCACGTGGAGGCGCCCACGGCCGGGTCGGTCATTCTGGCCGGCGTGCTGCTGAAAATGGGGACGTACGGCCTGCTTCGATTCTGCCTGCCCATGTTTCCAAACGCCTCGGTGGCGCTGGCCCCTCTGATTTCGGTGCTGGCCGTCGTCGGAATCATTTACGGCGCTCTGGTGGCAATGGTCCAACCCGACGTCAAGAAGCTGGTCGCATACTCCTCGGTCAGCCACCTCGGGTTTGTGGTCCTGGGGATATTCGCCTTCAACCTGCAGTCGATCGAAGGCGCGACCTATCAAATGCTCAACCATGGGGTGTCGACCGGAGCCCTCTTCCTACTGGTGGGAATGATTTACGACCGCCGTCACACCCGGCGGATCGAGGATTTCGGCGGCTTGGCGCACCGGATGCCGCTTTTCGCCGCCCTGTTTATGGTCATTACACTCAGCAGCATCGGATTGCCGGGATTGAACGGATTCGTCGGCGAATTCCTGATTCTGCAGGGGACCTTTCTAAACAGCGCTGCGTTTGCCGTTTTCGCCGCCACGGGGGTCATCCTGGCCGCTGTTTATATGCTGTGGATGTATCAGAGAGTCTTTTTCGGAGAGCTAACAATCGAGGCTAACCGGGCGCTTCCGGATCTGAACCTCAGGGAGATTCTGACCATTCTGCCGCTGGTCGTGATGGCGTTCTGGATGGGCATCTACTCGCAGCCGTTCCTTCGAAAAATGGATTCGTCGGTGCAGTTCATCGTAGATCGCATCGAAGACAGTCGACGAGATCAAATCTTCCGGGTGGAAAACCGTGGAAATTAGCTTTCTGGCCGTCGCTCCGGAAATCGTGCTTTCGGTCTTTGGAATCGTTCTGATGACGCTGATTCCGGCCGTCGGCCGCGCCCGGCAGGCGCAACTCGGCTACCTGGCGCTGGTCGGCGTCGGCCTCGCCCTCGTCGCCAGTCTGGTCCAGTGGGGCGAACGGGACGTGGTCTTTTACGGCACCATTTTTCAGGACGATTTCGCTCAGTATTCCAAGATCCTCTTTCTGGCCGCTCTGGGCTCCATCATCCTGACATCGATTCATTACCTGCGGCAGGAAGAGCTGCTGAGAGCCGAATATTTTCCGCTTCTGCTTTTCTCCGGCGTGGGGATGTGCCTGATGGCGGCCAGCGCCGACCTGATCGTCACCTTCCTCGGTCTGGAAACGCTTTCGATCGCCACCTACGTGCTGGTCGGATACCGCACCAGAGTCATGCAGTCGACCGAGGCCGCCATTAAGTATTTCCTGCTCGGCGCGTTTTCCACGGCATTCCTGCTGTACGGAGTGGCGCTGGTGTACGGGGCTACCGGAACCACAAAATACCTGGAAATTTCCCGAGCGATCTCCCAGTTCGACGGCCTCCCGACGGGCCTCCTGCTGGGCGTCGGTTTGATGGTGGTCGGATTCGGCTTCAAGATCGCTCTGGTTCCCTTCCACGTCTGGGCGCCCGACGTCTATGAAGGCGCTCCGGTTCCGATTACGGCGTATCTGGCCGTGGCCTCCAAGGCCGCAGCCGTAGTCGCATTTCTGCGGATCCTTTACCAAGTCGCCCCCGAGCTGAGCTCGGAATGGCATGCGATTCTCTGGGTCACTGCGGTTCTGACGATGCTGATCGGCAACGTCGCCGCCTTGACCCAAACCAATATCAAACGCATGCTGGCGTATTCGTCGATCGCCCATGCGGGGTACCTGATGATCGGGGTGACCGTGCACAACCAACTGGGCGCCCAGGGCGTCCTCTTCTATCTGGTCGCGTATGCGTTGATGAGCCTGGGAGCCTTCACGGTCGTACAGCTGATCGGGCGCAGGAATGAAGCCAGCGTTCAGATCGAAGACTACGCCGGAATCGGCTTCCGTTTTCCGTTCCTCGGCCTGGCGCTTTCGGTCTTTCTGGTTTCCTTGGCGGGGATTCCGCTGACGGCCGGATTTGCGGGCAAACTGTTCCTGTTTGCCGCCGCCATTCAGGGCCAGATGTACTGGCTCGTCGTGTTCGCCGTCGTGGCGTCCGCCATCGGCGTCTATTACTACCTGCGGGTAATGGTGCTCATGTACATGCGGGAAGCTTCGGGGGAAATCGCACCCGTCGACTTGCCCATGGCCACCCGCGTTCTGCTGGCCGTAATGATCGCAGGAACGCTGATTTTAGGCATCTTCCCAGGCAGCATACTCCGACTTGCGAGTGAGGCGATGCAGTTTTGAAGGACGTTAAGAAAAAGCTTGAAGAAAAGATTCGCAAACTTGATCGGGAGCTGCGAGAGGAGCTTCCCGAAGCGTTGAAAAAGGCGGTCGCTCTAGGCGACCTCCGTGAGAACGCCGAATATCAGACCGCCAAGCAGCGCCAGTCGATCGTGCAGGCGGAACTGGCGAACCTCCGCGCCCGCCTGTCCTCCCTTTCCATGATCGACTTGAGCAAGATCCCCATAGGCAAGGCCTCTTACGGATCCACGTTGGATCTCTACGATCTGGATACCGGCCAGGAAGTCAAGTATCGATTGGTCACAAGCGAAGAGTCCGACGTCTCCAACGGTTTGATTTCCACCACTTCCCCGATCGGGCGCAGCCTCATGGGACGGGTCGAAGGGGACGAAGTCGAGATCCAAACTCCCGGAGGGGTCAAACGCTTCGAGATCGTCAGGCTCAGGACGATTCACGACGTGGCGGATTCGTAGAAGCGGCTTGCCTCCGCCCGCTCGGCTCAGGGGCCCTGCTGATACACGGCCGAACCGGCCAGGTAGTCTCTTTTCAGGCGCTCGCCCAGGATGACGTGGTAGCCGTCCAGCACGTGCAGCACTTCATACGCGTCCTGACGGCTGCCGTCTCGCGTGCGAACCAGGACGCTGCGTCCTTCCTGGACCACTCCTTCTTCTGTGACGTGCAAAATCGTCTCGCCTTTGGAGGCGTCTAGTGAGACGGTCGTCACGTATACCCATCCCTGCTGGGACCAGCCTGCGCTGAGGCAGCCGAGCAGAATTCCGACGGCGATCAGGCGCTGTTTCCGCATGCTGAAATCCATTCTATTCGATGCCGCCCAGGATTGTGTGACCTCCATCACGCGGGTCCCGCTGCGGCGTTCTTCGGCAACCGATCCGACCTCCTCGCCGAGCCCGCCGCCGACGTTCGCAGCGGACGGAGGCAGGCGCCGTGCGAATCTCGTCCTGGGGATCGTGTAAAATAACTCCACGGACACCTATGAATGACTGGTTGAAGTACAAGGTTCACGATCGTCGCTATCTCTTTTGGGGCACTTACGGCCTCCTCGTTCTGGGAGCAGTCCTTCTGGGTGGGCTGGTGGGGATGGTCTTCGGGTATACGGTCGATCTGCCCAGGGTTCAGGAACTGGAGGCTAATCAGCCGAGCGTCGTCTCCTACGTGTACGCGGATGACGGGCGCGTGCTGGGTCAGTTTGCGCTGGAGCGAAGAATCCTCGTCTCGTACGAACAGATTCCGCGAACGATCAAGGAAGCCATTCTGGCCGCGGAAGACGCCCAGTTCTTTTCTCATTCCGGCATCGATTTCCGAAGGATGCTGGCGACTGCGGTCAACAACATCATCCACTGGGACGGCAAGGGCGGCTCGACGCTGACTATGCAGTTGAGCAAGATGCGTTTCACCAGCACGGAAAAGACGCTGGAACGGAAGATCAAGGACATCCTGTACGCCATCGACACCGAGAAAAACTACTCCAAGGAACAGATTTTCACCTTTTACTGCAATCAGATCCCGCTGGGACACGGAACCTACGGGATCGCCGCGGCCGCCGAGTTTTACTTTCACAAGAGCCTGGCCGAACTGGACCTTGCCGAAAGCGCGCTGCTGGCCGGGATCACCCAGACGCCCGCGCGCTACTCGCCGATTCTGCACGCAAGTCGTGCCTTCGCGCGCCGCAACTGGGTTTTGGGGCGGATGAAGGATGAAGGCTTCATTTCCGAGGCGGAGTTTCGCGAGGCCGTCCAACAGCCGATCGTGGTGAAGGACAGCCGGCCCGACGACTCCCCCGCTCCCTACTTTCTGGAGTCGGTCCGGCAGTACCTGACCGCCAATTACCCGTCCACCGACATCTGGCAGGGAGGGCTGCGGGTATATACGACCGTCGATTACGACATGCAGACTGCCGCCGAACGCGCGCTGCGAGAGGGGTTGATCGCCTTCGACCGACGGAGCAGGGGATGGGCGGGCCCCGAATTCAATATCCTGAACCAGGGCGAGGACCTTTCCGAATACGTGCATCCAGCCTGGAGACTTCTTTTTTACGAAGGCCAGCTGGTTCACGGCCTGACGCTCGAATCATCCGCCGAAGCGGCCACCGTTCGGCTCGGGAGCTTCTCCGCCGCTGTCGGCCCGGAGGAAATTCAATGGACCCGAAAAACGAGGGTCGATGAGGTCTTGAAGCCGGGCGACGTCGCCGTATTCCGTCTGGAAGAGATCAACCGGGCCGAAAGAACGATTCGGGTGTCGCTGCAGCAAATCCCGGAGGTCCAAGGCGCCGTGTACGCCGTCGACAATCGGACCGGGGCGGTCAAGGCGATGGTCGGGGGCTTCGACTTCGAGCGCAGCAAGTTCAATCGGGCCACTCAGGCGCTGCGCCAACCCGGTTCCATTTTCAAACCGTTTACATACGCGGCCGCCCTGGAGGCAGGCTACTCCCCGTTTGACCGCGTTCTGGACGCCCCCGTCGAATTTCGGGACGGGCTGGGCCGCCCCTATGCCCCCTCCAATTCCGACAACGAATTCAAGGGATTGATCGCCATTCACCAGGCTCTGGCCGAATCTCGCAATATTCCGACCGTTCGGCTGGCCAACGCCATCGGACCGCAAAAGGTTGCGGACATCGCTCAAAGGTTCGGGATCCGGCGGGATTTTCCGCCCTATCTCTCCCTGGCGCTGGGCGCCGCCGAAGTCACCCTCAGCGAGATCGTCTCCGCCTTCAGCGCCTTCCCCAACAACGGCGTACGAACGGAGCCGTACTTCATCCAGCGCGTCGAGGACTACAACGGGGTCACGCTGGAAGAGCATCGCCCCACAGCCCATTTCGAAGTGATGCGTCCGGAGATCGCAGACGAGATGATCTATCTGTTGCGAGGCGTCGTGCAGCGAGGAACCGGCCGCCTGGCCCAGCAGCTCGGCCGACCCGTGGCCGGAAAGACCGGCACTACCAACGATTTCACCGATTCCTGGTTTGTCGGCTTCGTTCCCCAGGTTACGGCCGGCGTGTGGATCGGGCACGACGCCAAGAAAACCCTTGGCAACCGCGTCTATGGCGCGACCTTGGCCCTGCCCATCTGGGTGGACTTCATGAAGGAGGCGCTTCAGGATCTTCCGCCGGAGGACTTCCGCAACCGGCCGCCTCGCGAACCCTTCTCGACGCAGATCGTGGATTCCGGCGGCACGACCGAGCCCTTTCCGGATCTCGAGCCCGATTCCCGAGAAAACGCCCCCCTGAGCCCGCCGTCGATCGAAGTCGAAGACATCACACCCAACCCTCCTACTCGTTGAACTCCGCCCGTTGCGCAGGCTTGAAGGGTGAAAGAGATTGGACAATCGCCTGCCCCATCGGAAAGGGGCAGCGGGACCGCGCAAATCACTGCAGCACCGCCGGCAGTTGGTATAATAGCGCCCGTGCAGATCAAGGCTGCTTCGGAATCGCCGGCTGCGAGCCGACAAATTTTCCGTCTCATCGAACCGGAACTCCGGGAAGTCGAATCGCGCCTCAAGACGGAAGCGACGTCCCATCTTCCTTTGATCAATGAGATGAACGAATACCTGCACGACGGGGGGGGGAAACGCCTCAGACCGGCGATGCTGCTGCTGTCGTCGAAAGCCTGCGGCGTAACTGGGGAAGCCTCCCTCCAACTGGCGACCGTCGTCGAGCTGATTCACGTGGCAACGCTGGTTCACGACGACATCATCGACAATTCCAGTCTGCGTCGGGGGCAGGCATCCATCAACGCCCGCTGGGGAAACCAGATGACGGTGCTGTTCGGAGACTGGCTGTACATGACCTCCTTCTGGCTCGCTCTTCAGGAGCGCAACTTTCGCATCCTGGACGTCCTGATCGATATCACCAGAAAGATGGTGGAGGGAGAACTGATCCAGCTCGAGTGCGTCTATCAAGCCGATATGACCGAAAAAGAGCATCTGGCCATCAGCGGCTTGAAGACGGCCCATCTTTTCTCCGGATGCGGGCGCTTGGCGGCGATCCTGGCAGACCTTCCTCGCGAACAGGAGGAAGCTCTGGCCGAATATGGCAGAAATCTGGGTCTTGCATTCCAATTGATCGACGACCTGCTGGATTACGCTTCGAAC
>DATKAT010000037.1:0-9473 GCA_035514675.1 Acidobacteriota bacterium
GAAATTCCCTCGCCCGAGACCGGAGTCCTGGCTGAGATCCTTGCGGAAGAAGGCGAGACGGTGGAAGTCGGAGCCGTGCTTGCCAGAATAGAAACGGATAGAGAAGAGGCGGAGGGAAAGCCGGACGAGGCAGGCGAAGAGCGGCCGCAAAGAGATCGAAAAGCCGGCCGAGCGGAGGAATCGGAGGGGGCGGCCAAGCAGGCCGAGGGCGGGAAGAGGTCCAAGGATGGCGAGGCCGAAGATGGAGAAAAATCCGAGAGTCGCCCTCAGGCGTTCTCGCCGGTGATTCGAAAACTGGCTAAGGAAGAAAATCTGACCGAAGCGGAGTTGGGCGCAATTCAGGGAAGCGGGCGAGGCGGACGCCTGACCAAGGAAGACGTCCTGGAATACCTCGAATCAAGGGCGGAACGGCCGGAGAAGCAGGCCGCAGAGCCTCGGGAACGCCTGCGCATCCCCGTTCCCAAAATGGCGTTCGCCTACGACGAGGAGCGGGTCGAAATCATCGAAATGAGTCCCATGCGGAAGCGGATCGCCGAACACATGGTGTACAGCAAGCACGTTTCGCCCCACACCTACACGGTGGCTGAAGTGGACATGACCCGAATCGTTCGATTTCGGGATTCGGTGAAACGGCAGTTCGAGAAGGACGAGGGGTTCAGACTCACGTTTACGCCCTTTATTCTGGACGCGACGGCTCAGGCGCTCAAAGCCTACCCCACCGTCAACAGTTCGGTCGATGAAGACCGCATTATTCGCAAGGAGTATGTGAACCTGGGGGTGGCGGTTGCAGTTGAGGACGGTCTGCTGGTTCCGGTGATTCGAGATGCCGATGAAAAAAATCTGCTGGGTCTGGCCCGCGCCGCATTTGAGCTTGCCGAAAAGGCCAGAACGAAGAAGCTCAAGCCCGAGGACGTTCAAGGCGGCACGTTTACCGTGACCAATCCGGGCGTGTTCGGCAACGTCTTCGGACTCCCCATCATCAATCAGCCTCAGGTGGGCATTTTGGGGGTCGGCGCCATCGTCCGGCGGCCGGTGGCCATCGAGGACGACGCCATTGCGGTCCGATCGATGATGCACCTTTCACTCAGTTACGATCACCGGGTCATCGACGGCGCCCTGGCAGCGCGATTCGTTCAGGAAATCCGCAAGATGCTGGAAAGTTACGACGTGGATCACGCTCTTTAGCGGACCCGCGTGCAAAATCCGGCCCAGGAGGTAAGAATTCCGACTAATCGACCAGCGAAACCGGATCCCCGTCGCGCACCAAACCCTCTTTCAGGACCCGGGCGTACCATCCTCTTCTCCCCCGCAAAAGCTTCATAAAGGGCGTCAGCCGCTCCCGACCGACATACGGCAGAACTTCCAGATTTCGACAAGGGTCACAGGCCCTTGAGATTTCCACTCGAGCGGCGTCGCCCAGCGTCAGCTGCCCGCCCTCGCGCAACATGCCAGGCGGTATTCCCTCAATGGTGAAGTTCTCGCCCAAATGGCCCGGCTCGACGGGAAAACCGTCTTCACGGATCGCCTCCAGTGTTTCGCGACAGATCAGCAGCACTGCCGAGTCCAGTTCGTTGTCCAGCTTTTCGCTGCGATACTGATTAAAGTCGCCCCGCAGGCCCGAAACCTCGACGAAGGCGCTTTGCACGGCCTTTTTGGGCAAGCCTCTTTCACCCGAAACGGCCGCCTTCACGTTTACCTGAACCACTCTCGCTTCCATCAAACCGATCTCCTGTCCGCAACGCCCGACCGCCGGCTGTTGGAGGTCCGCCAGACCGCAGCCTCCCCTCGGATATCCCCTGTCGAACCCGACCGGGACGTAATAAGTTTCCAAATACTTTTCTTCACGCTTCCGCTCCCTCCCCAACGCGTACCTTCACTCGGTGCCACGAGTTGTTCATGTAGCCTTTCAGATTCCAGAGACGAGCGGCGTCGTCCGGTTGGGGCCGTCCGCCGGAGTCGACCGCTCGAACGATCACCTCGCGCTTCCCCGGGGGAAGCGTTGCCACTTCCCGCCACAACGTCCATCCCCACCGGCTTTGCTGGTCCAATTCGCTCACCTCATTCCAGGTTTCCCCCCCGTCGATCGACAACTCGATTCGCTCAATCCTTTCGCCGGACGTGGGAACCGCGTATCCGGCGAACTCGATGGAAGGACCGGCCGCCCATCCCCCCTCGCCCGGCCGGCAAATGACCGCGTGGGCGCCGTAATCCTGCAGCATTCCGCCCTCCTCCCAGTTTACGGAAGCGGCTTCCACCTCAGGAGGAAAAATCCTGTAGGATTTTCGCTGCCAGTGATTCCAGGAAGGTTCATCCAGCAGCCGGATCCGGGCCAGCCACTTGACGCTGCGAGCCCCCACGACTCCTGGAACAAGCGCTCTCAAGGGAAATCCGTGCTCCGGCCGAAGGGGCTCCCCGTTCATTCGATCGCACAGCAGAGTTTCCTCCGAAAGCGCCTTTTGCAGAGGAATGGACCCGCCGAAATGCAGAGTCATTTCCTCCTTCGAAATTTCGTCCAGCCCGATGAATTCGACGTGTCGGGCGCCGTCGGCGAGCCGGACCCGTTCCAGCACGTCCCGCAGTCGAAACCCGCTCCACTCTGCCGTGCCGATGGCGCCGGCGTCCCAGGGCAATTCCCCGGGAATCGGCTTCACCTGCATCAACTCCCTTCTACGGTTTCCGGCGCATTGCAGCAGTGCTATCCGTTCGGCTCGTTCGAATTCACGTTCCAAATCGCTCAGCCGATAGGATTTCGGATGCCGGCACAGGCCTTCCACAGCGAGCAGGTGGGATGCCGGATCGATGGAAGGAATCGGTCCGTGATTGCGGACGAAAAACCGCGCGATCGGCGTAATGTAGCAGTCCGGAAGACGGTCCAGCCCCGCCTCGCCGTTCAAAGGCTCCTCGCTGCGAACGATAAAATCCTCTGCCTTCTTCAAGCGTTTTCTCCTCGGCGGACTTCAGTCCGTTGCCATTTTGACGTCATCAGCGGCCGCCTGACAAGCGGGAATGCGAAGCAAAGTTTTCTTTTGAACGTTTCAGGCAGTTGCACTATCATGTCGACTTCGACCTGAATTTGACGGACTCTCGGAGGGGGGCGCATGGCGCGAATTTTGATCTGGATAATCCCAGCAATCTTATTGATCCTCGGATGCGGCGGCGCCCGGTCGCGAACAGCCGCAACCGTACTGACCGGGGCTCAGACGCCCGGCGAAACGGAACCGACGCCAGCCGGCGGTTCTGATTCCTCCGCCGCGAATTCCGGTAAGGCGCTGAGTCCCGGGGAATCCGACATTTCCGGGGAGGAAGCGGCGCGAGAGTCGGACCTGTCGGCAGGCGCCACGGATCTGAGTCGCTTCACTTTTTCCGAATTCGATCCCGGAATGGGTCTCCCGCCGCTTTTTCGCGAACTTCCCGCCGATTTCCCTTCGCCCTGGGATGAAATCAAGCTGACCAACCCTTATTCCGTCGAAATCGACCCCACGCTGGGAGATCGCATTCGCGCCGACCTGCAAAATGCGCGCTTCGAAATCCCGGTTGTCGTCAATAAAGAGGTCCTGTACTACCTGGACTTCTATCAAACCCGGGCCCGAAGGAGCATGGAATTGGGCTTGCGGAGAGCCGCCCGCTACCTGCCGCTCTTTGAACGAATCTTTCAAGAGGAGGGGGTGCCCAGAGATCTCATATTCATGGCCCACGTGGAAAGCCTGTTTCATCCTCTGGCGATTTCCCGGGCCAGAGCCCGGGGAATCTGGCAGTTTATGCAGGGTACGGGCCGGCTGTACGACCTGGACGTCAACTGGTGGGTCGACGAACGTTCCGACTTGGAAAAATCGACGAGGGCCGCCGCAAGGCATTTGCGGGATTTGCACGAACAATTCGGCGACTGGCACCTGGTTCTGGCGGCCTACAACTGCGGGCCGGCCCGCGTGGCAAGAGCGCTGGAAAGACACGGACCGATGGATTACTGGACGATGGTCGAAAGGCGTCATTTGCCCAGAGAGACACGCCTTTTTGTGCCCGCCATTCTGGCAGCCGTCATGATTCATCGACTTCCGGAAAGATTCGGCTTCGAGCCGCCTCTCGAACTTCCTTTCGAATACGACACGATCGAAATTCCGTTCCAGATCGATCTGAGAACGATCGCCGAGGAGTCCTCGATTGATGCGGAAGAGCTCCTGGGCCTCAATCCCCAACTGCTTCGCGGAGTCACTCCGCCCGAGGCCCTTCCCTACCGGGTGCACTTGCCTTCCGGATCCCGCGAAGCCGTGGCAACCGCCTTGGAGAGAATTCCGCCCGAACGCAGGCTGCGTTTCGCCCACCACCGGGTCCGAAAGGGGGAGACCCTGTCCGCGATTTCGGCCCGCTACGGCGCTTCGATCCGAGCGCTGGCCGAGACGAATCGCATTCGGAACGTCCATCGGCTGAGAATCGGCCAGGAACTGCTGATCCCGCTCTCGCTTTCCGACGCGCCCCCCTCCCGGGCCTACAGCGCGCCGCAGGTCTATACCGTGCGTCGAGGAGACTCGCTGTACCGCATCGCCAGGAGATTCGGACTGAACGTACGGAAGCTGATGGAGCTGAACCGGCTGGAGTCCCAGAGCATCCTTCAACCGGGGCAACGGCTCCGCCTCCAGGAGGCGACTTCTACAGACGGCGGAAGCTGAGGCGCGTCAGGAGCGCCCTGCGGTCGAACGCACAGGAATGGGCCTTTGCTCGACGATGTCGATGTCGAAGCCTTCCAGACCCACCATTTTCTTCGGGTGATTCGTCAATACGACGACCTTGCGCAGCCCCAGGTCGGCGATGATCTGAGCGCCGACGCCGTAATCCCGAAATCCGGCCGGATGGTGCTCTTCCCCCGTATCGGGCGGCTCGGTCCGGTGCTGGCAGACTTCGCGAAACAGGCGGTCTTCCCGATCCTTCATGCGCAGGTAGATCAGCACTCCTCGCCCTTCGCGTTGGATCTGCTCCAGACTGCTTCGCAGCTCGTTGCCGGCTTCCAGGCGACGACTCAGAAACAAGTCGCTCAGCACCGATTCCGTGTGCACCCGAAGCAAAGTGGGTTCAGTCGGGTCGATTTCACCCTTTACAAAGACCAAATGACGCCCCCGATCGAGCTGATTCTCGTAAAGGTGCAGGACGAACGATCCGAAATCGGACTCGAAAGGAACGCTTTCGACTTTGCGAACGAAGCGCTCAGTCTGGAGTCGGTATTTGATCAGATCCACGACGGAAATGATTCGAATTCCGTGTTCTTTCGAAAACCCCTGCAATTCAGGCATCCGGGCCATGGATCCGTCCGGGTTCATGATTTCGCAGATGACTCCGGCCGGCTTCAGTCCGGCAAGCCGCGAAAGGTCGACGGCCGCTTCGGTCTGGCCCGCTCGCTCCAGCACCCCTCCCTTGCGGGAGCGAAGGGGGAAAATATGACCGGGACGGATCAAGTCCTCGGGGCGGGTCGATTCGTCGATGGCCGTCAATACGGTCATGGCGCGATCAGCCGCCGAGATTCCCGTCGAGACGTTTCTGCGAGCCTCAATGCTGACGCAGAAGGCGGTTCCATGGACCGACTCGTTGTCGGTCACCATCAGCGGAATCTTCAGCTCGTCCAGCCGTCCTTCGGACATCGGCATGCAGATCAGGCCCCTTCCGTGGGTGGCCATGAAGTTGATCGCTTCGGGGGTTACCTTTTCGGCGGCCATCGTCAGGTCGCCTTCATTCTCGCGGTCCTCCTCGTCGACGACGATGACCATCTTTCCGGCCCGAATCTCGTCCAGAACGGATTCCACTTTTTCAAAGCTCATGGGCACATCCCTCTCGTTGACACGAGGCCCGCCGCATCGGCCGCCAGTGCGCAACGCTGTCACTCAGCCGGGAGCGCCTTTGGATCTGCCCTCGACCGCGCCGTTCGCCAGGCAAGAGCGTTCATTATAGCGGAAACCGGATCCGGCCTATCGGATCGGCGGCAGTCGCCTGAGCCAGCGCAACTGATTTCGGTCGCTGTTGGAAACCCTCTTCAGAGCTTCCCGATAGTGAGGGGATGCGTACTCGAGGAGAAGCGGATTCCGGGGATTGTTCAGAAAAACCCATGTCCCGCGCCGGGAGTCCTGTATCAGCAGGACCGGAACTTCCACCTCCTCGCCGTCCACTTCGATGACTCGAGACGCCCGACCGACCAGCTTCAGTTCTCCCCGCACTCGATTCAGCCGAACCTGGGCCGAACCGTGCTCGAGCAGCTCCCGAAAGATTTCTTGCGACAGCCACTTGGTCGTTGCCTGATCGGTTTCCATGTCGACGCCAACCTCGAACAACTCGCTGAGGGTCAGCTGTCGTCCGGATTCAACGGCCTTTCGGTGCATGTGAAGCGTTCCCTGATGGTTGCGGGATTCCCATTCGAGAACGATGTCCGGCTCGGCCCTGCCCAGACGAATGACGAAGGGAGTCGGAAGGCCGCCCGAAACGTTCTCGTAAATCAGGATCGTGCGCGCCTTCAGCTCAACCGGATCCGCCCCTCGCAAATCCTGGTTCTCGGGAGCCGTCAGGATTGCAACGGTGAAGATGAGCTTCCACATACTTGCTGATAAGATCGCCTTCAAGATTGACCTCGTCTCCGGATTTCAGTTGACCGAACGTCGTGACTTCCCATGTGTGGGGAATGATTGTGACGTCAATCGCGCTGCAACTCAAGGCGGACACCGTCAGGCTGACTCCGTTGACCGCAATGCTCCCCTGTGGCACGCAATGACGCAGAACCGAATCTGGAGCGGCTATCGAAAACACTCGGGAGATTCCCTCAGGCCTGATTGCAGAAACGGTTCCCACGCCGTCGACATGCCCTTGCACCAGATGGCCGCCCAGAAACGACTCGATCGTCAAGGGAGTCTCCAGGTTCACGCGGTCGCCGACCGCGCGCTTTCCCAGATTCGTTCGCCGCAGCGACTCCGGCGAGACCTCGACGCTGACGGCGTCCTCGCTTCGAAACGTAACCGTCAGGCACACTCCATCAACGGACAAGCTGTCGCCAGGCCGCAGCCGTCGGCCCGCAGCTCCGGTTTCGATCGCCAGAAGACGCCCGCCGGCCGATGCGTCCACTCGGACGATCCTTCCAGTTCCCGCTACGATCCCGCTAAACATGGCTCAGCCTTTCATTCCCGCGGAATCCTTCAGCCGCTCGATTTCGCCAGGAGTCAGTTTCCGCGATTCGCCCGGCTTCAGGCCGGCAAGACGAATGGGACCGATCGCAATGCGCCGCAGACGCATGACCGGATGGCCCACAGCCTCGAACATACGTCGAATCTGCCGGTTCTTGCCTTCCCGCAGCACCACTTCGAACCAGCAATTGCTCCCTCTCTTGAGTGAAAAAATGCGGCACGGAGCAAAGCCGCTCCCGCCCGCCTGGAACCCCGCTCGAAGCCGCTTCAGGCTTTCCTCATCCGGGCAACCGGAGACCTTGACCCGGTATCGTTTGTCGACATTTCCCGCTCTGGTCAGATTTCTGGTCAATGCGCCATCGTTGGTCAGCAGCACCAGCCCTTCGCTGTTGAAGTCGAGCCGTCCCGCAGGATACAGTCGCGCGCCGCTTCTTACCAGATCCGTCACTACCGGCCGACCGGCCCCGTCCGAGGCGGCGCTCAAGTGTCCCTGCGGCTTGTAAACGGCGAAATACGCCTTCGGTTCGGGCTGCAGCAGCTTGCCGTTGACCTTCACATGATCTTGCTCCGGGTCGGCATGGGCGCCCATTTCGCGCACCACCTGTCCGTTGACAGTCACCCGGCCCTGTCGTATCAAGCCCTCCGCCTTGCGACGCGACGCGATTCCAGCCCGTGCGATGATCTTCTGAAGGCGCTCCTGCATGGTTCCTAACAGTTTAGACCATCTGCCGGTTCCGTTCGCGAACGACCAGCCGGGCGCCGTCGCCGCCCCTACTTAGCGTTGAAGGGCTGGCAGCTTTGCAAGTTACGTGCCAAGCACTGGAGAGGAAACGCCCGCTCCGAGCTTTTCGAAGCTGCCACGATCCCCACAAGAAGTGCGCTGGCTGATTTCGCTGAATTTCTTCAGCTCCATTTCAGCCAAACAGGAAAAAATTCCCTTCAGCGGGAAGATATTCCTGCCTGGTTCGAAAAAACTGCGACTTTTTGCGCCAAAATGCGTCAATACATGCGACTCGAGCAGTTCCCAGCGGGGAGTGTGTCGGACCCACTCAGAGCTATCCGCGCAGAACATGAGTCGGAATTTCCTCTTGGAAATTCCGAATGCACGCTCGGAAAAGCGCCGCGCTTCATGATCGAGCGGGTAGAGAATCGTCGAAAGCTGAGCGTTAGTCGATTTGCGCGAAACCGCGCAAGTGGAGAAGTGCGAGCAGGTGCCAAAGTGAGAATTGAACCAGCGATTGGCCGGGGAGTTTTAGTGGGAAAACGGATCGAGCACCTTCGGCAAACCCTTTCTCTTTTTCAATGGCATCGTCAAATAACGGGCTGGATGCCGCTGTTATTCCTGCTTTTGCTGGCTTCGCCGGAGGGCCTTCAGGGATCCGACCTCAGGCAACCGGCCGTCTTGGATGGGACGATTGAAACGATCTTGCAAGATTTTCGACTGGAGATGGGGATTTCCGCCGAGGTGATCTTCACCATCGAATCGACCAATCCGCGTCTCGTCAGCGTTCGGCGTCATCACGAACAGTCGGAGGCTTTTCTCCTTTCCTTCGACTCGGGCTTTGTGGAAGGCCTCGACGAGGAGGAACTCAGGGCGGTGATTGCTCATGAATTGGGGCACGTGTGGATCTTCACAAATCATCCCTTCCTCCAGACGGAATCGCTGGCCAACCGCAAAGCGATGCAGCTCGTTTCGCGAGAAAGCCTTGAGAGGGTCTACGAAAAGGTCTGGAGGCAGACGGATGTGGAAGAGCGCCTCTCTCATTTACTCGGAGACATCCAGCCGGCGGAGCGCTGAGTAGCCGAAAGAGACCGCCCGAAGCATTTCCCCCCGATCCGTAAAACGACCCGAAAGCGGCATCGCATTCAAGGGGTCTGGGCGCGTACCCCCTGATCGGAGTCCACGCCCCGAGACGAGACCCCTTTTTCATGGTCTAGAAGCCCCTTCGGTAAACTGACCTGAAGGACGCTTTATTGATCGGGATTCGTTTGAGGTCGCGCAGCCTTGAATCCCGTGCGGATTGACTCGAACTTTGGCCCGGAACAGAATTTTCCGGTACGCCGAGGTGCATGAGGGCCTTTTCCCCAATGGCCGGCGAGCGAAGCCCGCCGTCGGAATCCAAATGAAACAGCTCCCGGCGCCCCTCGCCTTGGAAAGCAAATCCGCGGACCTCGGAACTCAAGCGCCCAGAAGTCAGAGCCAAACCCCAATGACGACTACAACCCCGTCTCCGCCTGGGCCAGAATTTCTTCGAATTCCTCAATCGTAGGGAGTTCGGTCAGGTCCTGCAGGCCGAAGTGCATCAGAAACTGGCGGGTCGT
>DATKAT010000038.1:0-10952 GCA_035514675.1 Acidobacteriota bacterium
AGCAGCACGCTCTTGCCCGTCCCGCTTTGTCCGAGCACGCCGATGGTTTCCCCGCGTTCGATTGAAAGACTGATCCCCTTGAGGACCGGGCGGTCGAAGGCCTTCTTCACGTGGATGACTTCCACCAGGTAGCGTCCCTCCTGATCGGAAAACGGCTTTCTCTCCTTGGCCTCGCTGCGAGCCGGCCAGACCGATCCGATCAGACGCCTGCTGAGCATGGTCCCCAGGACTGTGGCGTAGAGGAGTCCGATCAAGATCAGAAAGCCGTAAAACAGCATGAAGACATGTTAGAGACCCGACCCTGTCAAATCAATCGCACGTCAATTCATCGGGCGGGGGAGGCAGGAGGCAGAATCGAGAATTCAGAAGGGGAGGATTCTGATTCTAATGGCGTCCTGGAACCCCAATACTCGAAACCGCGGAACCCGAACCGAATCTGTCGCGCGCCTCACATCCGCACGGCTTTCCAACACTTTGCGACGGAACTGGGTGTAACATTCGGGCCAGACGGACCGCTGGGAGTCGACGAACCTGACAAAGGTCGCCCGCGCTGTCGGTAAAAGGCAGCGAACACCCCGCAAGCGTTCGCATACGGGGTGTCAGTGGCGAATCTGGAAACGGGTCAGTTTACGCGCCATTTCCTTTTTCTCCTGCGCGTTGCTCTTGCGGTACTCTCGCAGCCAGACGCGAAGCTCGTTCGCATTCATCTCCAGGACTTCGCAGACCCAGAGGAAGCTGCCGGGATAGTCTTCAGACGAATAAAACCACTCCAAGGCATCCTGCCGCCATTCCTCCCACTCCTTGTTGGATGACTTTTTCGGGGCGACGATGTCCCTGAATGCCTGCAGCAGAATGCCCAGGGCCAGATTTCTCAAAGAAGGATCGGCCTTCTTCGTCTGGGGGTAAAGGCCTTCGCTTTCCAAAGCTGACGCTCTCATTTCTATGCTTTCTTTAAACTGAAGTTTTGCCCTTGAGGCGAATTCGAAGTTCGCAAAAAGGGAACCTTATAACATCTTTCCAAGAAATCGCATAACTTTTTTTGCAGCCCATTTTCGGGCTACATTTTCATTGATGATCGGAGGCGTCAAAAAGTTTCGATTCCGACGGATTTCCGATAAAATCCGTTTTCCGGCCGCCGGTACGGGCGACCGGGCGGAAGGCGCCAGGCTCAGGAGGCGGCTCGGCCGGCTGCCGGCTGGAGGAAGCGAGAGGGTGCGGGAGCCAAAAAGCCTCATGTTTTCAGTCCAGATTCCGTCTGCGGTCGGCGCATTGGATGCGTGCCGCTGCCGCCGGAAATCCCGGCTCGGCTGAGGCGAATCCGCAGCCGGTCGAACAGTCAACAGGCGGTTTCGAGCATCCAAGGAACTAACCCGCATTTCTCACACGACTCCGTCGCGAGGCATGTGAGAAATGCGGGCTAACGAATGGAGGACGACAATGCAGGAACGACCGAAGGCAGTGACACTGAAGGGAAACCCCCTGACGCTGTTGGGAAGCGAATTGAAGTCCGGCCAACGGGCGCCCGACTTCGTTGCCGTGGGCAGTGATCTAAAGGAAGTCACCCTGAAGGACACGGACGGGCAAGTCCGAATTTTCAGCGTGGTTCCGTCGCTGGACACCCCAGTCTGCGACACGCAGACGCGCCGATTCAATCAGGAGGCCGCAGCTTTGCCCGGCGTCCAGATCTACACCGTCAGCATGGATTTGCCGTTCGCTCAAGCCCGCTGGTGTTCGGCTTCCGGAGTGGACCACATCCTGATGCTGTCGGACCATCGGGACGCCAGTTTCGGGATCAATTACGGGACGCTGATCAAGGAATTGAGGCTCAACAGCAGAGCCGTCTTCATCGTCGATTCCGAGGGGGTGATCCGCCACCTGGAATACGTTCCCGAGGTGGGGGAGCATCCAGATTTCGAGAAGGCGCTGGCCGCGGTGAAACAACTGATTTAGCCCGCATTTCTTACACTGGTTCGTAGCGAGGCGACGGAGAGCGGCGCGGAACCAAGGCGCGATGAGGAAGGCGATGCCGGTGCATCGCCGACGACGAGCAACGCAGCAGGCGCGTCGTTATCCGTTGCCGCAGTAGAAGCAGTGTGAGAAATGCGGGTTAGGCTGAAGCCTCCCCGCCGCCTGTTCGATAAACGCTTCAGCTGAAGGCTCTTTCACGGTCGACTCATTGCGGGGCGATCCTCGGCTTCCGCAACTTCCAGCGCGCTGAGGAAGACCAGGCGCACGATCCGCTCCATCTTTTCAAATTGGAGTTTTTCCGGAACGTCCTCGGGAGTGTGGTATTCGGGATGCAGACCGGTGGTGAAGAAAAGCGAAGGAACGCCCGCGACGAAGAACGGCCAGTTGTCGCTTCTTCTCAGCAGGTTCAGTCGATGATTGTCCAGCTCTTTGCGGAGCTCCAGCCCGATGGAGAGATTCCCGTCCCGAACGACGCGCGTCAGTTCCTGGTTGGCGCTGTAACCGATCAAGTGGACCATGTTGTCGTTTTCTTCGGGGCTCTGCTCGGGCAGGCCGCCGTATCGAGGGTGATCGGAGCTGGGCACCTCCTGGTTGCGGCCGATCATGTCAAGTTGAAAGACGGCAACCGTCTCGTCCAAGGGAATCTTCGGGTGGTCGACGTAGAAGCGAGAGCCCAGCAATCCCTGTTCTTCGGCGTTCCAGAGGGCGAACAGGACGGACCGCGAGGGGGGCGCCGGCAGCGACGAGAAGGCTCCCGCCACCTCGAGAACGCCGGCTGTGCCGCTGGAATCGTCGTCCGCGCCTCTGTAGATCCTGCCGTCGGCGGCGACGCCGAGATGATCGAAGTGCGCGCCGATGACGACCAACTCGTCCTTGCGGGTGGGATGGCTTCCTTCCAGCAGCGCCAGCACATTGGGGGCCTGGACGGTCTCGCGGTGAATCGCAGTCTCAATGCGAATCGACCGCAAGGCGAGGCGCGCGTATTCGATTCGCTCTCCCTGGTCGATTTCGCGACGCATTTCGCGGAAGTCAGGCATCTCGGAAACGAAGAGGTCCTCGACCAATGCGGGCGATGCGACGACGGCGGGAATGGAGATCGCTCGGACCCAGTGGTCCAGATAGTAGCGCGCATCGGAAATCTCTTCCGGCCATGCGAAATTTCTGGCTCTGGAAAGATCCCCTCGCCGGTTCGGATTCAGGAAGATCACGGCGGCGGCGCCGCGCTTCTGGGCGTTGTTGATCTTGTGATAGGCCTGACTGTATTCGGTGGCCGCCAGACCCATGAATGGGCCATCAGCCGAATTCCCGTGCGGCTCGCCGTCCATCACCAGAACCGCCTTTCCCGCGACGTCCAGCGAAGCGTAGTCGTCGTACCGATACTCGGGCGCGGTGATGCCGTATCCCGCAAACACGACCGGCGCTTCGATCGCCCGGGTTCCGCTCAGGGGCGAGGGATAAAAGTCTTCTCCCAGAACCGCGCCTCTCAGGAAAGTCGAGTCTGAGGAAAGGATCTCCATTCGATTGCCGTCTTCCAGCCGCGACTGGACCAGGTGAACCTGTTGAAAAAAGCTGCCGTCATCGCCGGCCGGCCGGAGCCCCATCATTTCCAGCTGGTGAGCAAGGTAGTTCGCCGTGATCCGGTTCGTCAGGCTGCCCGTGTCTCTGCCTTGCATCTCTTCGGCGGCAAGGAAGTGGACCCGGGATCGCAGGTCGGCCGCAGTAATCGTCGAGGAGGCCGTTTGGGATTCAACGACGTCATGCGGAGCCGTCAGTGAAATAGGAAGAAACAGCAGCAGCCCGAGGGGCAGCAATGGCAGCAGCAGAAAGCGCTTTTTCAAGTTTCGTTGACCTCCGATCCGCCGTGAAACGACTATTTTCGCACGATTCGATTGTTTCGGGTTTGGTTTAAGGTTCCAAGTCGATCGTTTCAGGTTTCAGGTTCCGGGTTTCAGGTTTCAGGATGGATGGGTCGCTAGCCGGATTTTGTACGCGGGCCCGGCGCCGCAGCAGGTTCTGCGCGCAAGATCCGGGCTCGATACTTTGCGCGGCGCGGGCACTTCGTTCTAAACCTCCGATTTTGACTTGCGACTCCCGCCCCGCGCCTTCAAAAGAAGCCGCTCCCTTTGCGCCGCAACAGCAGCCACAAAAAGAACGGTCCCCCCAGAATGGCGGTCAAGATGCCCACCGGAATTTCGGTCGGCGCCAGCAGAGTTCGGGCGGCGGTGTCGCAGACGATCAGAAAGGATCCGCCGGCGAAAAAGGAAACCGGCAGCAGCAGACGATGGTCCGGCCCGATCAGCAGCCGAAGGGTATGGGGCACGATGAGTCCGACAAACCCGATCGGACCGCTAAAGGCGACGACCGAACCGGTCAACAGGGAGGCGCCGAAGTACTGAATTTTGATGAGCCTTCGCACGCGGACTCCGCGGCTTTCGGCCCACTCTTCCCCCGCGCTTAAGACGTTGAGGCTTCTGGCGGAGGGCAGGACCAGCAGCAGTCCCAAGGCCAGAAACGGGAGGACGCTGATGAGGACTCCGTATTCAAAGATGTCCAGACCGCCCATCATCCATCGCATCATCAGGAAGCCCTGGGTGAAGTCCGCGAAATAGTGGATCAGCAGGATGAGAGCCGCGCAGATGTAATTGAGCACCACGCCTGCCAGCAGCAGAGTCACCGGGGTGAAGCTGATCGCCCAGCGCGAGAGCCCGTATACGAGAAAGACCACAGCCAGCGCTCCGGTCAGCGAGGCTGCCGGCAGCAACGCCACCCCGAAAACCTGCGCCTGCCAGCCGAACAGGATGGCCACGACGGCTCCCAGCGCTCCCCCGCCGGACACTCCGAGCGTGAAGGGGCTGGCCAGGGGATTGCGCAGGATGGCCTGAAAGACGACGCCCGAGACGGCCAGAGCGCCGCCGACCAGCGCGGCAAAGAGTGTTCGGGGCAGTCTGGCTCGAAACAGAATTTCGGCATCCAGGCTGTCCGGTTGCCAAAGCGCCTCGACCAGACTCAGCCGGTAGGGTCCGATCAGGGGGAAAAGGAGGACGCAGACGAGGCAGAGCAGAAAGCTGGCGCCCACCAGGATCCAGAATCGAGACGGGTTCAACCTGCTTTTTATGCCCTCCATCAGTCACCGAAGGAAAGGAGGATCCGGCGCTGCCGGCCATGTCCGAATTCGCTCGCCCGGACGTCGAAAACGGATTCGATCAATTCGGCGGACACCTCGCGGCGCTCGCCTTTCAGGTCGAGTTCAGCATGCAGGCGGCCCTGCTTCAGGAAAAAGAGGCGGTTGCAGAACCCTTCCGCCGCCTCCAGATCGTGAGTCACCAGGACCAGGGTCGTGCCGCTTCGCTCGTGCAGCGTACGTAGGATCCTGAAGATCTGCAGCTGATGCTTCAGGTCCAGAAAGACGGTCGGCTCGTCCAGTAACAGCACCTTGGGCTGCTGAGCGAGCGCGCTGGCCAGTGCCACCAGCTGCTGCTCGCCGCCGCTGAGTTCGTTGAACGGGCGGTCCGCAAACGGGTGCGAATCGGTCATTTCCAGCGCCTCTTGAACCACCCGGCGGTCTTCGGGACGATCGAAATACAATCCCCTCTGGTGGGGCAGGCGACCCATCAAGACGACCTCCCGAGCGCTGAAGGGGAACAGGATCTGCGTGCTCTGCGGAACGTAGGCTACGGAGCGGGACAGATCCCGATGACTCCATTCTTTCAGCGGCCGGCCCTGAAAATGGACGGCGCCGCGACAGGCGCCAATCAGCCCGCACAGCGCCTTGAGCAGCGTCGTTTTGCCGGCTCCGTTCGGGCCCACGATTCCCACGACTTCACCGGTCGGGATAGACAGATTCAGTTTGCTAAGGGCGTCGATTGGGCCGAATGAGCAACTGAGGTCGAAAGTCTGGTAGCAACTGGAACTCACTGAGCGGGGCCTCCGAAAATCAGGCTCTCGAGTCGCAGGACCGCCTGCGCGACGCGGGGCCCAGGCAGCAGAAAGATGTCATCGGAAACGGTGTGGATCCGCTCTTTTCCCACGGCTTGCAATCCCGAAAAGCGCGCCCACAGCTCCGCCAGGTCCGGCGAAGACTCCCAGCCGGGGCTCTCCCCGTGAGCCATCGACATGTCGATAATGACATCGGGGTTGCGCCGCATCACTTCTTCAACGGTGACTTTCGGGTAAGGGCTTCTGAGGTCCCGGACGAAATTCTCGCCGCCGGCCAGGCGAATCAGTTCACCCAGATAGCTCCTAGGGCCGGCTGCATATAAGTGACTCAGGCTACCTGGATTTCTCCCTACCAGGAAGAGCACCTGCGGGCGCGGTCCGTTGCGGCGACGCTTCGCAACCTTCTCCATCTGTCCGGAGATTTCGGCCGCAAGCCGCTCTCCGCGCAGATCTGCTCCGGTCGCTTTCGCCAGCATCCGGATTGAGTCCAGGATGTCCCGCAGCGTTTCGTGCCCCAGTGCGAGAATTGGAACGCGCAGCGCCCGAAGGTTGCGCTCCAGCTGGCCGCGACCCTTCAAAACCAAGATGAGATCGGGTCTCTGGCGAAGAATGGCTTCCAGGCTCGGAGAGGCGAAGTCTCCGATGCGAGGAATCGTCTGGGCGGCTTCCGGGTGGTTGCAGTACGTGGTGGCCCCAACCACGCGCTCGCCCAGCTCCAGCGCAAACAGCATTTCCGTTAGACTTGGAGCCGTTGAAACAATGCGCTTCGGGATGGAGCGCTCGGCCGCCGCGGATCCGAATGATAGCGTCGCGGCCAGCAGGAACAGTAGCCAGTTTCGATGCCCGCGGGCTGCAAATTGTCCGGCCATGGCCTTGAAATGATTCGTTTGAACTCGCAATGTTTTCGACTTGAGACGACCGATTCAGGGTCAAGTCTACCCGAAAGAGGGCGGCAATGGGCCGGGTCGACCCGGCAACGAGCCCGCGCTCGGCAACCCCGATTTCGCAGGAAATGCCGATTTCGAGACTTGAAGCCATTTGCCAGCCCGGATTTTGCACGCGGGTCCGTCGCCGCGTCACGAACTGCGTGCAAGATCCGGGCTAGGCTGTGCCAAGGTTGGCGACGCGATGAGCAGAATGCTTCTTAGCAAAGGGGAATCGTTTCGCAGGACTCTCGCCGGACTCCTGCTGTTGGGATTCTCCGCTGTCATTCTGGCTTATCTGTGGTGGGGAAGGGTCGCCTACTTTCACGGGGAGATCCTGATCGCCACCTACGTGGTCTCCATCGGGCTGGTGGCGGCCTCCCACTTTGTGTTCTCAGATCGCCGGAAGGAACTCGGCTTGAGGATCGACAATCTGGGGCCTGCGGCGATCGGATTTGGAATTTTTACCGGAATCGCGCTGACTGCTGCCGGGTGGGTTGCCTTCCAGGTCCAGGCTGAGCCCGAATTCCGGTCGGAGATCTGGACGTATGCTCCATGGGCGGTGTTGCAGCAGCATCTGCTGCAGAACTTCCTCCGTCTGCGCGCCTCCGAGTTCCTGGGAGAACCAAGGCTCGCCGCCAAGGCAGCCGCAACCTGGCGTTCGGCGCTGATGGCCGCCGTTCTCTTTTCCATGTTTCACCTTCCGGGCCTGCAGCTGGCCGCTTTCACGCTGGCAGCCGGATTTTTTTGGTGCGTTCTATACTCCCGAACTCCAAATCTTTTAATTTCCTCGCTTTCTCAGATAGTTCTTGGTTCATTTCTAATTCTTTTCTTTAAGCCATCCGGTTTCGATCTCCAGGTCGGACTGCCGGGCCACCGTTACGAATACTACGGCGGCGGGGTACAGGTTGCCGCGGGATTCGACGACTCGGGGACGCCTTTCGTGGCCACGCTGCCCGGGCCGGATCGAGGCGTCCGCCCGCTGTTAAGGATTTTTTCAATCGACGGGGAATTGCTTCGAGAGTGGAATGCGTTTGAGGAGTTCGATTTCTCCGGCCAACTGGCCGTGGGGGATTTGGGCTGGGGTCCCGGTGACGAAGTCGCGATCGCCCCCGGCCCGGGTTCCGGCAATCCTCCGCTGGTGCGCATTTTCAGTCTGAAAGGCCGGGTGCTCTCGGAATTCGAAGCGGGCGGTTTTCAACGGTCGTTCGGGGCCTGGCTCGGGATTTCGTGCAAGAGCCTGTTCGTTTCCTCGGGACCCGCTCCCGGGAGCGAGCCTTTGCTGCTCCAGCTCGGTCCCCAGGGAGCGGTTGAGAATCGGTGGCGCCTGGACAGTCTGGCCTTCGCCAATAGCGTCAAGGGCCTCGGCATCTGCGACGAGGCCGATGGCGGGCGCCCCCGGAGCTTGATCGCCTGGGGCTCGGAAGTCTCCACCAATTCTTCCGACATCTATTTGGCGGATCTGGATTCTGGATTGCCGCTGGCCTGGAGGCGGATCCCGACCTTTCCGACCACTTACGGCGTGCAGGCCGCGCTGTTGCGCAGAGCCGGAGAACTTACGGTGGCAGCCGCTCCCGGCCCGTTGCGAGGGTACCCTCCGTGGATTCGGATCTTCACTTTTTCGGGAGAGATGATTGCGGATTTTGTGGCATTCGAAACGAACGCTCCCCACGGGGCCACCCTGGCCGCCGTGGATGTGGACGGTGACGGGGTCGACGAACTGATTGTCGGAGAGGGAATCGGTCGAGGACAGACTGCGACCGTGAGAGTTGTGAAACTGGACGGGAGCGTGCTCCATTTGTGGGAGGCCTATCCCTGACGGGCGCGGGTTTCAAATCAGAAGTCCCCGTTGCCGGGGACGGAGCTCCGCAGGCTGGAGCCGGCGCCTCCGGGGTCGCGATCCATGAAAAAAGGAGAAATGAAGTTTCTCCGGAAGGTGCATCATCCGGGGGCCGTCCACTAAACTACGGTCATCATGGAGGCCGTCTTGATTCTATCCGTGCTGATCCTGCTGTGTCTGACGCTCTGGGGCGTGTGGATTTTCAACCGACTGGTCCGGGATCGAAACCTGGTCAAGACCGGTTTTGCCGACATCGACGTCCAGCTGCAGCGCCGGCACGACCTGGTCCCCCAACTAGTGGAGGCGGTCAAAGGGTACGCCGGCTTTGAGAAGCAGGTGCTGCAGGACGTTGTCGCGCTGAGAGGGAAGGCTCGAACGGCCGCCGGAGTCGAACAGCGGGACGGCGCCGAGAAGGCCTTGGCAGCGGGCATCGGTCGCCTGATCGCTCTGGCCGAGTCCTATCCGGATTTGAAGGCCAGCGGGAATTTTCGCCGCTTCATGAGCGACCTCGTGCAGGTGGAAGATCATCTGCAGCAGGCGCGGCGCTTCTACAACGGGGCGGTCCGGCAATTCAACACCCGCGTGCAGCAGTTTCCCGATCTGGTCGTCGCGCGGCTGTTCGGTTTTTCCGCGGGGGAGTTTTTCAGCGCGGGAATTGAGGCTCGCGCCGTGCCGGAAGTGCGCCGCTTGCTGAGCGATGAGACCGCCGAACCGCCTGAAGGAATGGACACCCGGATGGAGTAGAGTCCAAAGGCCAATGTTCGGGAAGTCGGCGACTGCGCTCGTCCGGCGACGGTGGCGACTGAAGTGCGCAGTTGAAACGACAAGGGATTGGAGGGGCGACGGTGATCCGTCCAAGATGGTTTGGAATGCTTTTTTTGCTGATTCCGCTGCTGGTCGGGGAGGTTCTCGCCGACGAGCGGATTCTCAATTACGACGTCCACATTCGGATTGCATCGGACGGCGAGATGACGGTAGTGGAGACGATCCGCGTGCGGGCCGACCAGCGCGAGATCCGACGGGGCATTTATCGCGACTTTCCGACGCGCTACCGCGACCCCTATGGTCGACGGATGCGGGTCCCGTTCGACGTGCTGGGCGTGACTCGCGACGGCAACCCCGAACCCTGGCATGAGGAGTCCGCCGGCGGAGGCCGCAGGGTCTACATCGGCAGCAGAGACGTCATTCTGAATCCCGGCGAATACACCTATATGTTGACCTACCGCACTCATCGGCAGGTCGGGTTCTTTGACGAGCACGACGAACTGTACTGGAACGTCACTGGGAATAATTGGATTTTTCCGATCGACCGCGTCGCGGCCACCGTGAGCCTGCCCGAAACGGTCGCTCCCGAGATGTGGCGCCTCGACGCTTACACCGGACCGGAAGGCGCTCAGGGGCGGGATTACAGGACGGAAGTCGTCGATCCAAGGACCGTCCGTTTCGAGGGCGCTCGCGCTTTCGGTCCCGGCGAGGGTCTGACGATTGCGGTCGGATTTCCCAAGGGAATTTTAGTCGAACCCACCCGGGCCCAGCAGTGGCGCTACTTTCTCGGAGACAATCTGGGAGCCATTTTCGGACTCCTGGGGCTTCATTTGACTCTCGCCTGGTACCTGTTCGCCTGGGTTCGGGTGGGTCGGGATCCCTCCGCCGGAGCGATCTACGCGCGCTATGAGCCGCCCGAGGGCTACTCGCCCGCCATGCTGCGCTACATCTGGAAAATGCGCTACGACACCACGGGACTGGCTGCCGCAATGGTCAGTCTGGCCGTCAAGAACGCCCTTAAAATCGAGAAAGAAAGAAAGACCTACGTCGCCGAAAAGTTGGACGGCAAATCCGAATCGAAAACGGAGAATGCGCTCTTGTCGGCGCTCTTCAGCGGCGGCAAGACCCTGCGCTTTGAAAATAAGAACCACGCCCGCGTCAGCGGGGCTATCAAGTCCCACGAGAGGGCCCTTTCAAAGCGACTGGAGGGGCGTTACTTCAACCGAAATCGATGGTGGCTGGCGCCCGGAATCCTCCTGTCTCTGCTCAGCGCGATGGCTTTGGTCTTGCTCGTCCCCTTGGAGGAAGTCGGACCGGCGGTCTTTCTGTCGGTTTTCCTGGTGGTCTGGAGTTCCTTTACATTCGCGCTGGTCATCCAAGCCGGTCGCGCCTGGCGGGACCTGAAGGGCGTGCTCGGAAAACTGCGGGCCTTGATGACGACTCTTTTTTCGCTCCCCTTCGTCCTCGGGGCCCTGGCGGTCACCGGCGTTTTCGCCTGGCTGGTGGGGGTGATCGCGTTG